>JARYLT010000100.1 GCA_029907515.1 Spirochaetota bacterium
AAAAAGGGCTTCATACGCCAGCCCCTTTTCCCCGGCTTGGCGCCTATCGTTTTTTGTCCCTCATTTCATGAGGGATTCCCTGCGCTCCTCGTCCACAGCGGGGGCTGCGGAACTTGCACCGATTGCATCGGTGCTTCGAACAGTCCTCGCCCTCTTTCCGCCGTGTCCTGCGGTGCTCGGCAAAAATACGGCGCCTGTACTGTTCCTATCTAATGAAGGATGGTGATCACTTCGACAAGCTCAGTGACCTCCTGTCGGACCATGGTTGCTGATCACTTCGACAAGCTCAGTGACCTCCTGTCGAACCACGGTTGGTGAGCCTGTCGAACCACGCACGCAACATATTACGCCGTACCTCCTGTACGGCTATCATTGCTCCTTACTTTGCTCTTTTCAAAGAACGCTTTGCTTTGGATTATCACTTATTTATATAGTTACACTTCTTATGCTGGTGGTACATTCTTTTCCCTGTGAGACTTTAGATGTATGAGACTACATGTTTTCTATTTTGTATTGCCCTTTATTCTTGAATTTGCAAATAAAAAAACGTTTACATTACAAGGAACTATCTGACAATAAAAAATAATCAATTATTTGTTCATTGCCATTTGTCAATTTAAGTTTATTTAAAGCGTCATGTATATATGTTCCAGTATATAGAGAGGTAAGCTTGTCTTTGTCTTTAATTTTACCACCTGTTGCTTCATCAATGTAGTACTCTGGTGTTTTATCAATATATAACGTGCCTTTTAAACCCTGTTCAAATTTTTTTGTTGCTGTATTGTATCGCTTTTCATCAATAGTAATTGCATCAATAGTATTTTTACGATAGCTTATAGTACAGGAAATCTTAAAGCTTGACGCATCACCGGTTATATATAGTCCTGTTACTAATTTATCAGTGTATGTATATTGAATTCTGATAAAAGTTGTTCCTGCCTGCTTTATACTTGCCGGTTTATTGAATAAAATATCAACTCGCCTGATATCATTAGCATATGAGTAATTAAATATGTGTGTTGATTGGTACAACACTGTATCACTTTCGGGAGATGTCGATGCAATTGTGTAGCTCGTTAAAAGCTTGCCCTTATATTGAAGCTGAATTTTTGTAATAGGAGTATTTTTATACGGTGTATATTTATTAAGGCCTGTGATTCTGTTGTTTGTATCGTAATTAATAATATACCATCCTGTTACCCCTTTTTTATCTCGTATAACTATTTTAACAATTTTATTATCTTCATATATTTTTTCTACAGGGGTATATGTTGCACAACAAAGGAAAGGAATAATAAACAATATGTATATTAATATTTTTTTATTTGACATAAATAATATCTTTATTTCATTGCATAAATTTTGTTATTGTTTTATGAAGATATGTATGATATTTAGTAAAAATGCAATAATTTTTTTATATTTGCATAATTTTTTGTTTAGTAACACAAAATATAGTAATGTTTTATACAATCTTTGATGAGGTAGTGCATCATTATGGTACAGTACATTATTCGAAATGCAAAATTAATTATTGAAGAGATAGTTAAAAATATATGGAAGGCTTTGCTGTCAAGTTTTGGCATCATATTGCTTATAGCCTTTTTAGTACTGTATCTTTCACTGAGGGATTCTGTTACGAATTTTGTAGAAAAGAGGCTTTTTGGCTCACTGGATATTAACGAAATAATCGTTGAACCAAAAGCAAAAACTGGTGAAGCAACACTATCGTATGCTATAAATAGCATTCCAGTAGAAAAAGTTAAAGCTATCCGTAAAATGAATACTGTTGCATCGGTGTATACTGTTACCTGTATAAATGCAGCAACAAAGATAAAAATTGAATTATTAGGGAAATCACGGGCGCCCTATGTACCCATTTGTGGGATAAGTCAGCAGTTTATCAAAGATAAAGTGCCAGGGTATAAATCATTCAGATATTACCCCAATGAGCCGGTTCCAGTGATAGCCCCACAGGTGGCACTGGATATGTTTAACAATTTTGCTGCAATCAACAATCTTCCTTTGTTTAATGAAGACACCTTAAAAGGATTTCCACTTACCTTAATAATCGATACTCCAAAAGGTGCTGAAACAAAAAAGCGCTTTGAAGTACCGGCTGTGGTTCATTCATTTTCAACGCTTTTCAATTTAACTGGTATTGTTGTACCTGATACATTTGTTAGTAAAATAGCAGCCCGGTATGCTGCAGAAACAAAAAGTGCTCAGCCAATCCTGTACATCAGATTGTATGTAAAAGTGAAAGATGTCAAAAAACTACCAGAAGTTACAAAACAAATCAAGTCCATGGGGCTTGCCGTAACTTCCTTAGATGAAGTGGCAAGCAAAACAAATCAGGCCATGAGCATTATTGATGGATTTTCAATCTTTGTTGGTTTCTTCTTATTAGTACTGACTGTTATATCAATTTTTAATTCATATTTAATAATCATATATAACCGGAGTTACAGCTTTTCACTACGCAGGATTTTAGGAGTATCAAAATTCAGAATAATCATGACATTCATGGTTGAAGCAGCTTTTATTGGTGCAGTGTATGGTTTCATTGGGTATCTAGCAGGTGCATACTTAATAAAGGCTGCTGGAGCAAAACTTTCATCACTGGTGCCGGCATTAAGCGGTATTGGCCTTGAGCCAGTAGGCATGAATGTATGTGCTGGTCTTGTTCTTTTCTCAATTGCAATTTCATCATTGTCAGCATTGATACCGGCTATTTTTGCGTCAAACATGAATTTATTTAAAGCATTAAGCAAACAGTGAGGTATAACCGTGGCATTATTACAGGTAAAATCGGTAAGTGTTCAGTATGATGAGCGCAAAGTTCTGGATGATGTAAGCTTTGAAGTTCAGGAAAGCACTATCACTGCATTAACAGGTAAATCAGGTTCAGGGAAAACAACTCTTCTAGGTGTACTATCGGGATTATTGCAGCCCAATGAAGGCACAGTACTTTTTATGGGTGATAATATTTTTAAATGGAGTGACTTAAAGCGGTCGCGTTTCAGAAACAGGGATATTGGCTTTGTCTTCCAGTTTTTTAATCTTTTTTCTGATATTTCAGCGTATGACAATATTGCATTCCCGGCAATTCTTAACCGGGAAACGCGTAATTTACATACGCGCATAATGGAACTGGCAGAATACCTGCAGATTACCGATATACTGGACAGAAATCCTACCACATTGTCAGGTGGTGAACGCCAGCGTGTGGCAATAGCACGGGCAATCATTAATGAACCAAAATTAATACTTGCAGATGAGCCAACCGGCAACTTGGATACTGCCACAGCCAATGATATATTGAAGCTATTTGCGCGCTTGCGCGATGACAAGGGAATATCAATAATAATAGCAACCCATGATGAACGCATTGTAAAGGCAAGCAATGTGCAATATCATCTTGAAAATGGAAAAATTCTGGAAAATGAGGTTAGAAAAGAAGAGCATAAAATAGTGAAAAAAAAGCCTATAACAAGACCTGCAGCAAAAATTAAAAAGAAAAAGTAATAAATAAAGATACATGTGTACCAGGAGAGAAGTATATGATAGTTGACAAAACATCATCGGATGCTTATCTTAAAACCGTGGAAGAGATGAAAAAAACAAAGATTGAGTCGTATTGGGATTTACTTTCAGTTTTGAAGGAACATCCTGATTGGTTAGAAGAACTCAGGAAACTTATTCTTACTGAGGAACTGCTTGCACTGCCTAAAAAATTTGATGAATTTGTAAAACGCTATGAAAGCTTTATAGAACATGAATTTAAGCCCTTAAAAGCAACTGTTGAAAAACAGGGTAATGATGTTGGAAGCCTAAAAGAAGACAATTTTGAGCGGAAGGTAAAAGAAAAAGCACCTTCGTATTTTGGAAAACTCATTTTAAAGTGCAGATTAATTGATAGCATGGAATTGGCAAATAGTATTGATGATGCTATACTGAACAAAAAAGCCACGTTAACTGATGATGAACGTGATGATGCACTGAAAATTGATGTTGTTGTTACTGGTTTTTTGCGTCACAATAAAGAAAAAAAGGTTTTTTTGGCAGCTGAGGTTTCAATTGTTGTGTATAAAACCGATGTTGAAAGAGCAGCTAGAAGAACAAAAATCATTGAAAAGTGTTTAGGAATACCTGGAATACCGGTGGTAATTGGTGATGAATATACTGATGGGGCAAGGAAAGCTGCTGAAGAATTGCAGGTGATAATGATATAACATTTCTCCTCATGGTTAATTTTTTAAAAATATTGTTGATTTTCATCGCAAAATATCAATGAAGGTGGTATTTAATATTTGTTATATAAACGTTGTCCATGGTTGTAGATGCGGTGATGGTAACTTTTGTTGATGATGCAAATATTTTTATTACTAAATAAAGTGATTGCTCTGAACTGAATTGAAGGTAAACAGTCTCATGTAAATAGCAATGACTGTGTGTAAAACGGAAGCGGCAAGATTCTTCGTCCGCCCCAATAACGTTGGGGCGTCCTCAGAATGACATGGGTATTTGTTATCCTGAGTCCCGATAAAGTCGGAGCGAAGGATCTATCAAGATGCGGTCGTCGAGTGATTGTATAGTAATTGTATCGAGACATAACTGATTATATTGGGATTGCAATGACATCTATTATATAAAATCCTGTTTTCAGAGGAGATAAATACCATTGGGACAAACCTGTTCACATGATGTTATAAAGGAACTGTCGCAGTATGGCAGGCTGTATGTTGATGTGCCTATGAGTCAATTTACCACCTTTAAGGTTGGTGGGCCTGCTGATATGCTTATTGAGCCTAGTTCTAATGAAACTATTCCGTACATAGTAACTATCGCCAAACAAACTAACACGCCTGTTACCATTATTGGAGGCGGTTCCAACCTTGTGGTGGGTGACAGAGGTATACGTGGCCTTGTTGTGAGAATGGGAAGTTCACAGGAAGATGAAGGTTCCATTGCATTTAACGGTACAACTGTTGTGGTTGATGCTAAGGTAACAAAAAAACGATTTGTGGAAGAAGCAATAGAGCATGGGCTTGCTGGCATGGAGTTTATGGCAGGGATACCAGGCTGTATTGGTGGTGGTGTCATCATGAATGCTGGCACCACTATGGGGACTTTCTCAGATATTATTACCGATATAACCTGTTATACCGCAGATGGCACGCTGTTAACTGTTGCAAACACGTCTTTATTTTCATACCGAAAATCCATGTTGCCAGAAGGTGCCATTGTTGTTAGTGCCCGGTGCACATTAACCATTGCAGATAACCCGGAGGATGTAAAAAATACGGTAAAAGAGATTTTGCGTGAGCGCAAAAACAAGCATCCGCTGGATTATCCTTCGGCTGGATCAGTCTTTAAAAATCCTGATGGGCATGCTTCATGGAAGCTTATCAACGATGCGGGTTTACGTGGGTACAGTATTGGCGGTGCCAGAGTGTCAGAGTTACATACAAATTTTATTGTAAATACTGGCAAGGCCACTGCTATGGATATCAAGCATCTGGTTGAATTCATTCAGGAAACGGTGCATAAACTGTATGATATCAATTTAGAGCCTGAAATACGTTTTATAGGGGAATTTTAATATACATGGAATTTGCAACACTATTACATGATACCGTATTCTGTGCACTGGATTGTGAAACTACCGGATTAAATCCCATCATTGACAGGATAGTTTCTATTGGAATAATACGGTTTACATTAGACAGAGTCATTGACACATTCTATACACTGGTAAACCCATTGAAGCCAATTCCACCACATGTTACACGGCTTCATGGAATTACTGCTGACATGGTACAGAAAGCTCCGGTTATTACAGAATTATTTGATACTATAGAACAATATACCAGCAATACCTACTGTGTTATCCACAATCCACGTTTTGATATATCATTCATTGATTCTGCATACCATCAGCATGACAGAAATACTCCAGATTTGAAGTCATTTGATACAGTACATTTAGCACGCAAGACATTTAAACAACTCCCAAGCTATAATTTGGGCAATCTTTGTAAATTTTTTGGTATATCCATTAATGCTCACCACGCACTGAGCGATGCACAGGGATCAATGGAAATATTTAAGAAGGTCATTGATAAGCTCAATGCGCACAACTGGTGTATTCGTGATCTGGAACGCTATCATGGTGGTATTATCAGTGCCTATTCACTTGGCATAAAAAGCACGCATATCCCTGCCGATAGCAGGATACCCTTAGGGTACCGTATAACTATCAGATATAAAGATGCACAGGGGAATATTGTGGAGCGCAGCATACTGCCACAGCGCTACTTTATCATGGGCAGAAACAACTACATACAGGCATACTGTTATCTGCGTAATGAAATCCGTTATTTTAACACTGCACGCATAGTAGCGGTGTATTAGAGTACAGCGCAGTGCCTCACAAAGCATTAGCTATATACGAGTGTAGCCATCATCCACAAAAAACATTATAGTATTTTTTTACTATCAAAAATATGCATGAAATAAGCAAGAATAAAAACCTTTACCATTTCTTAGACAAAAAAACATGCAAGCAATAATTACGTATAGAAAAACCATTATCAGGTTTTAGACAAAGCGATATGCATGCAGCAAACACGCATGAAATACCACCTACCATTTTTTAGCCAATGTAAATTTAAGGTTGTACCCCGACTGGCCAGTGGAAGGAAGATAATCCTTGCCCCACCATAGTGCAAATTCAAACTGTTCAAAAAATACGTAGTGAAAACTCAGGCCGTAAGCAATGCCTGTCTGATTACCATGTAAAAGGTATTTGCCTTTAAAAGCAGTAAAGTCATTGTACACACCGGTATATATAAAATCCCTGTGTATAGAAATTTCGTATTCAAAAGAAGCACGTGCAATATGCGTTGTATGGTAATCATTGCCCATGAATCCTTTGAACGTCCGTGTAGAAACAGGTTCCTCATAATAAAAAGGCACCGGGTCATTAAGATAGGTATAATCACCCTGGAAGACAAACAGGTCAAAGTTAAAAAATTCAAATTTTACAATAGTATCAATACCCACTTTGTAAAAATGAGTGGCATTTTGATAGCGGTAGGCTTCAAGGGTTATCTTACGCCCTGTTGTATGTTTTAGCGAAAATGGAATAAGGTCAATGTTTGCCTGAAAACCAATAAAGTGCCACACCTGCGTATCTTTTGCTATGTTGGGCTGTGTTACTGCAGCATCAGGGTTTTCCACAGCCTGCAAAATAAAAACTTTTTCAACGCCATATCCCGGATATACTTTCAAGCGCAGGGTGTGGGTAAATCCTGGTTCGGCCAGAACGTTTACCCTTACATACTTATACTGGTCAAGCCCTAAGTCTTTTCGCCCGGCTTTTGAATTGTACACTTCAGATGAAACCCTGGGGATAAACAAGCCATCAAAGTGTGACCTGAAGTTATAGGTGGATTTTATCTGATTAAACGTGTTGTAGGGAAGTGAAGTAAAATTTCCATCCAGCCCGTACATAAAACCAGTTTTAAAACCTATCCGGAAACTATCGCCCCGCTGTATGAGGTCATTATGGGTATACCGTGCATACGGTATGAGTCCTAAACTAAAACTGGTATCAAGGCCATAGGTAAACCCACCGGATTCTTCAAGTGAAAATGACACAATGGTAATAATTAAATCGTAGTGTGGATCTGGAGTTGCAGGTATTGTTGGTATAAATGGCAGTTTTCCGTCAGTAAAAGGCTTGCTCAACCTGTCTATCTGAAAGAGGGCGCTGGAATAATCTTTTGATTCCTGTAATGTCACAATAAAGTCTTTAATAGCATATTTTTTCTTAAGCTTTTCTAATTGCTTTTCAACGGTTTGTTTATGGTAAATGCGGTTTGGCAGGCTAAAGTCATACTGAATACGCAGCGTGTCAAGGCTGTTTAAATTTTTAAACACAATCCGATTTAAGCGTCCCTCATCAACAAATAGAGTGATGGAAGCTAATGTTTCGCGCACCAGAAGAACACGTACCAGTGTATACCCATTGTCATGATAAAATTTAGTTATAGCGGCGGCGATAGTTCCAAAAGTAAACTTACTGGCAGGTATGGTATCAATGTCGGCAGCACGGACCAGGTAGTCCTGATTGTAGATAACAGTTCCCTGTATGGTAATGTCTTTAGGAAGGCTAAAAACATCCGAATACAGGTACAGAATCAATACTGGTGAAAGTAAAAAGCATTTATTGCGCACAGTACAAATTTTTTAATGTAGAAATAAGCTTTAATATGCGTTCATCTTTAATAGAGTAATACATAAAATTGGCTTCTTTGCGTCGGTGTATAATATTCATTTTTCTTAAAATGGTAAGGTGCTGGGATATATTTGATATGGTGGAGCCAAATTCCTTTTCAATTTCGCCTACCGTTTTTTCACCATCCATTAAAAAACACAATACTTTAAGCCGTATGGGATGGGCAATGGATTTTAGTAGTTCGCTGGTAAACCCCACCTGTTCTTCAGAAAAGATCATATATATAAAGTCCCCCTCTGTGCTGTATAATACAAGCCTGTTAACTCATTATATAGTGCTATACAAAAGAAAAAATACAAATGTAAAAAAGTTTTAAAACAACAAGTAATTAAGATTTTAATTAAACAATTATTTTACTGTTTAATAACAAGGTAGCAATATCGGTGATGTTGTCAATATTTTTTTACTTTATCTTAATCTTAGGTCTCTATCGTTAGCAAGGAATGGGTATGAAATCCATTACGGTAGCTTGATTAATTATTTTTTATACCTTTCCAATAAATAGTCCAAACACGGCAATCAAAATGCTAATAATGGCAAAACCAATACCTATAAACCATTGTAATGACGTAAAACGCTTTTCCATAGATTCAAAGCGACTTTCAATTGCTTCAAAACGAGCTTTTTCAACTTCTTTCAATGATTTTAATTCTTCTTCAACACGTATAATGCGTTCAATAAGACTTAATTCTTTAGCTCGTAACTCGCTCTGGCGCATAAATTCTTCAATGTTGGATTTAACTTCATCCTGCACTACAGTCTTTATAAGAGGTATGAGTTCCTCTTTGAGCTGGATTATTGGGTTTTGTGTATTGTTATTCATGGGTACCTCAAGAAATATATTTCTTTACTTTCAAAGATAAACAGACGCCGATAAATTGTCAACAGTATTTTGATTCTTCAACATGAAGGTATTTTTTGTGTAATATACCAAATAGCACTACATTCCCATGAGGGAACGCTGGTCATAGATGCATGTGGAATAATACCCTAATGCAACAAATAATCATTCAGATTCATAAGATGTAGTATTCGCTGTACAGATGGCGAGGGGATAATATACAGTTTTCCTCCATGGGAGGATATGGAATGTTTTGCGTAAATTAAAAAACCAATAAATGAAGAATGGATCCACTCCGTCTGGGAAAGATCAAATTGTAGGCAGGCAGGCTTTGCAATTTTTTCAAACCTGCTTGAGTATTGGGGCACTTCTTCCAGTGGGATTTCCTTAGGAAACGTCCAGCAGTTTTCCTGAATCATTAGCTTCCTCCTATCCATAAAAACACACGTACCGTTATGTATATATATTCGTCCTTTATTTCATTAAAATTTAGATATTTTTATATGCACGGAAAGCAATGATAAAAAACTTTTATAATTTATACTCATCCCTTTTTCAGTAGGGGAGATAGTTCACCTTCAAAAATCTATTTAGCAAAATTGATATTAATCAAAATGATGATGATAAAAAAAACACAATAAAAAATCTGTCAAGAAAATTAGGGTATATATAAGACATAATACAATAAAGTCAAGAAAAAATTTTATTTTTTTCGTGAAAAACGTAAAACGAAGTAGGTGTTTATTAATTTTTTTTTAAATTTTTTTATTCTCACGCGTATTAGTATACAAACACCAATTGTGGTACGTATCTACAATTGTGTTGACATTTAATAGCGATAGTATTACAATTTTAAATGGAAGGAGATAAAAAATGGGAATGCATCTTTCGGCTGACGTCTATGACATTTTTGAGGATGTTTTTAAGGGCAAAGAGAAAGCAAAAAAAGTAATGAGTGCACTGGAAGAGGTGATAGTGACTACAGTACATGACAGCTGGTATAAAACAAAAGAAGAGCTCAAAATGGAGGTGTTCAGTCACTATGCCACCAGGCAGGATCTGGAAGAGCTACGCAAAGATCTTTCAGGAAAATTTGATGTGTTATATGAAAAGACGGAAAGAGACAAAGCTGAGCTTACCGGTAAAATTGATGCGTTATATGAAAAGACGGAAAGAGACAAAGCAGAGCTATTAGGCATAATGAAGCAGGATAAAGCTGAGCTTTTGGGAATCATTAACCAGAATAAAGAAGAGCTTCTGGGCATGATGAAGCAGGACAAGGCTGAGCTTACCGGTAAAATTGATGCACTATATGAAAAGACAGAGAAAGACAAAGCTGAACTGATAGGTATGATGAAGCAGGATAAAGCCGAGCTTTTGGGGAAAATTGATGCGTTATATGAAAAGACGGAAAGAGACAAAGCAGAGCTATTAGGTATAATGAAGCAGGACAAGGCTGAGCTTTTGGGAAAAATTGATGCATTATATCAAAAGACAGAAAAAGACAAGGTCGAGCTTTTAGGCATAATAAGCCAGAATAAAGAGGAACTTTTAGGGAAGATTGATGCACTCAATGAAAAAACTGAAAAAGACAAGGCTCAGCTTACTGAAAAGATTGAGCGTGTAAGAGCAGAGTTACTGATAAAATTAGAAAAATTGGATAAAAAATTCAGCGTGTATTTTGCGGTATTGTTGTTTGCAATAATTTTCTTAAATCAAAACGCACTGGAGTTCATTGCAAAAGTTGTGGGACTGGTAAAATAGAGGATATCAGCACAGTGCATGGTGCATAAAAAAAAGACCGGTTGGTATATATTTTTGTTGACAAATAATACAGGGGAATGTAGGTATTTAAACAAATTAATGTGAAATTGGTATGGGGCGATAGTTAGAGGCGTAATGTATTACGTCTCACAATTATAATGTTACAAGTTTTATATAAAAAAGCCTGCAATCAGGCAAAAAAAATGGTTGACATAAATGATGGTGTATTTATATATTTTTTGGAAAACGTATTAATAAAACGTGTAGAGATGCGGTGCATCGCATTTCAAAAAGGGTAGAGATGCGATGCATCGCATCTCAAAAAGGGATGCGTCGCATCTCAAAAAGAGTAAGAAAGAAAAATTTCATGTATCACAGCAAAAACAAAGAAGAGGGGGTTGTACATCATTGAATCCTTTTCCACAATTCACGATATGTTGTCAAGATGCTCAAATACACATGCCCATAATGCCCTTGAATAGGGGGCTGGGAATATAAGGTAAAGACACAGTGCTTTGTGTTTCATCAGTGCATTGTGTATAAACTAAAAATTTTAAAAATATTTTAAAAGGAGGAGTAACAGTATGAAGAAATTGTTAGTAGTAATGATGGCCATGGCAGTTGCTGTAAGCTTTGGCAGCATGGCAATGGCAAAAGACGGGCTTTCCGTTGATTTAGGGTTTGCCTGGAACTTCAATGGTGCTGATATGGGTAAGACCATTGCTAAAGATGGGGAAGAAGGTGCTGGTACAGGTGCATTTGGGGATGTGATTTTGTCAGATCAAACGATGCTGTCTATCAAAAAATCTGCTCCGGTTTACATATCAAAAGTAAAGGAAGGCGGTTCCATGCAGGGACTCAATACTGCATTGAGATTACGGTATGATTTCCTTAATTCCTTTTTTGCACGGTTGGGTTTTGTTTATGATATGCAGTTAACAGGTGGTGAGCAGGAAGCTACATTAGGAGCATTTTTTGGACCTGTTGCAGGCCAAAAGGTTAAACAGACTTGGACATATGGAATGTGGGCTATACCACTAACAGTAGGTATTAATGTTCCAGTTAATGATGGAAAGCTTAATATTTATGCAGGGTTAGGATTGACCTATTATAGTGGTTACTGGCAGTTAGAAGCAAAAGCTCCAGCTGGTTATATAGATCTTGATGATGATGGTGATACCTTTGACGGACCTGACTTTGCATCAGCAGTTAATGAAAAAGCTAAATTTGAAGTTTCTGGAATAGGATTTAACTGGACGGTTGGCACAAGTGCAGAAGTATACCAGGATGTTGCCTTGTTTATAGAACTTGATGCGACGGTGGCAGCAGGTATGGCAGATGCTAAATTAAAGTCACCAGCAGGACAGGCAGCATTTGGTCTATCTACCATAGCATATCCTGTTAACCTCAGCACACAGCTTGTTCGTTTTGGTGTAAATTACAAGTTGCCCGTTCAGCTGTAATTACGGTATTACATTGTATACAAAAACGGGGTGACAACACCCCGTTTTTTTTTGTTGGTCATTGAGTGCGCACGAAGTGCGTGTATCGAGGTTACCGATTATCGAGTAGCGGTTGTTTCGATACATTCCGAGCTTTGCTCGGAACACTCGACAACCGCGTCTCGATGCAATTGCTATGCAATCACTCGACGAGCGGCTGATAAGCTCATTGCAAGCCACAATGTAATCGGGACGAAGGATCTCATCGTTTGATAATTAGACACTTCTTCTAAGTTTCAGGGTGTCTCTTAAATATTTCTTTTATATTAAAAAAGTTCGGACTTTATCGAGACGATGAAGAATTTCGATGTTTGAAAATTGAGATCCTTTACTGGATTTCACAGGGATCAGGATTACCAGGAAGAAGTCAAAAATATACATTATTGCTATTATACAAATATAGGTAACCTCTTGTAGATATAGGAAAATAATAGTATTTAAATATTTATAAAAAATATTGCCATTACTATCATAAAGTATCCTTGAAAGATTGCTGCGCAAATAAATATTTATACTAACCAAAAATTATGTGATTGTTGAATTTATTCATGTGTTTAAGTATTCAGGTAGTGTAAGGAAAGGAATAATAGTTGTATTTTTAATTATTTGGTTTGGTCAAAATGTAAGAAAATAAAAAAAGCCACGATTTTACGTGGCTTTGTAGTAATAAGAAAAATACAGCTAATTAAAACATGTATGCAATACCCATATCTAATGAGTACTGTGACATCTTTGTCTCATACGATGCAATGAACTGTGCTGGATTGCTACCCTTTAAGGATGCTTCAGGTGAATACATGCCACCTACATTCAGGGTCAGGTTATTATTAAATGTAATACCAAAACCTG
>JARYLT010000101.1 GCA_029907515.1 Spirochaetota bacterium
GTTGCTTTAAGGTTTTGCATGCAGTATATGCATCATTAAAATTATCTGTTTTTTGATAGGCATTGATTGCATACAGGTTTACTATAGGTGATACTATCTTTCCCTTGTCTACAGCAACTGTTTTAATGTACTGAATTACTCTTGCTGGAATGATACCCTGCAATGTTTCAGCTATTTTTGCAGTTGTAAATTGTACATCAATCCCCATGTGTTTGCCCTTTTCAGCAATCAGCAGGATGCGTTGCCATTCTTCATCGAGCATTAGTGGTCTATTTTTGACAATTTCCAGTATTCCAAAAAGCAACAGGTTATTATATTCGTTTATGGTATTTATAAAATTTCTGCTATTACTGTTACCAGTAATAGCTTTTAGCATCCTGTATGCAACTGTATTACTATGCCTATCTATTGAATAACCCAAATTGTATGCAACCAGCAACTCCCGTTGAGAAGGAATATAGTCCGCCTGATACAATTCCATTATATGTTTGGCTTTTTCCTTTTCTCCCAGCAAAAAAGCCTCCTCGGCATACAGCAACAACAATTGGTTAGTAGGCAAAATTGAATTGGTAATTTTTTGTATGTCACTAATATCAGGAATTTTCTCTTTATGTTTAGAGCCTTTAATGATAGACTCATAAACGGTATAATCAAATGTAGCCACCAGATGAGGATCGTTCAGCTGCTTTTCCGCACTTGTAACATCCCCCTTTAACAAATATGTATAAATAGAAAATGAACTGGTAAAAGCGCTACTGTGAGACTGCATAACTTTGAGTGCTTCATCTATGTTATTCTGGTAAACCAGAACAAGTATTTTTTTGTCATAATATTCTTGTTGTTGTAATCCTGCCCTTTTCCAGCGCTCTAAAGCAGACAAGGCCGAATCATAATCGCCACGTTCTAAAGCTTTGGCATACTCAGTTTGTTTTTCCTGAACAACTATCTGTGCATTTTGTTCCCTATCTTTTATTGTGTCTGGAATTTTCCCTAGCACCACCGTTTTTGTTTTCAGAGAATTAATAAGTTTTATATCATTATTTATCACTGCTGTAAGCAAAGTCTCAACGTTGTCTCCAGAATACAGAATAACAGATGCAATGTGAGAATATAAGCTTGCATCGGCTAAAAGCATGAGTTCATCAGTTTTCATGTTGTTTATAGATTTAAAAACAGCAGAGCATTCCAATTTGTTAGCAAAGCAATAAGGTGGTGTTATAGTAATATCTGGATTGTCAGTATCAACTATATACTCTGAATTGTTAATATTAGCAGTGGTATGTATATTACTGGAAAGCTTTGTATCTGTAGTAACTACGTCTGCTGGCAACCAGACCAGGCGTTCAATACCATCCACTCGTGAAGCAAACGGCACACACCCCATTGTATATAACACTGTATTGTTTATATATTTATGCAGTGAAATGAATGTATTATTGAGCACAACATAGACTTTCCCATGTAACGTCTGTATAAATGTATTAACATCTTCAGTCAATCTTTTAGGCTTCAGTGAATCAGAAATTAATAACCAATCAATAGTATTTCTATTTACTATCCATCCATAGAGTTTATTATCAAATGTGTAGAAATGAATTATGGCATATTCTGAAGCTTTTGGGGTATAAACTCCAAGATAGGGCAATAGAAATCTTGAAGCAGCCGACCTGTAACCAGTAAGATTTTTATAATGATATGAAATAGTAGATGTTAGTTTTTCAATAACATCTGGCTCTTCTTCATTCACTATCGCACTGGTTAATTTTTGTTCAAGGTCCTGTATGGTGAAACATGTACGCAAAAATTTGCTATAGATGGTATTATCGCTTTTTTTATAAAATTTTGGTATTGATAGTCCACTGAATGCTAGAGTGATTATTTGCCTGCGCTGTTGAATGGCATAAGCTTCTTTGTATTTCTTTTTTTGTATAAGTTCATCAGTATATGTATCATAGAGTTTCTGAATAAACTCTTTCTTCATTGTATACAGAGGCGGCAGCAATTCCACCCGTGATAATACCCCATCAATAAGCCTATCAGGATTATCTATGAGCTGCTTTACTTCACTATATGTGTTTGCTAAATCCCACAGCGTTGCTTCAGCAATCCACACCAGTTCTTTTGATTGAATTTTATTAGCTTTAAATCGAGCACTAATGATATCATCATATCCATCCCTGAACTGCCCAGAATGTATTCGGCATATTCCTCTATTAATGAGCAATTTAATAACAAACTCCTGATGAGAAGCATCGTTTCCAAAGTAACTGATTGCCCGAGAAAATAACCTTTCAGCATCTGAATAATAACCAATAATTTCATTTGCTTTACCATAATAATCAGTACTTTCATCAGATGTTATATCCTGTTCTAGAAGAGAAGCTTTGTGCATGTACAGTAGTGCTGTCAATGCACTAAATTTAATGCTGTATGCCTCAACCTGTTTAGCTGCCTGCTGTTTCAAAGCTGCAATATCTTCATCAACTGGTTTTTTCTTTTGTGCCTTCATCTTTTTGGTATAATCATCAAGAAGGGAATTATATACTTTATCATACATATTTTTTTTGTACTGCTCTGTTGTCCGTATTGCCTTATCAATGCTTTCCACTTGTTTTGCTTTTTGTTCGTGGCTGGCAGTGTAACAGTAAGCCCATTGAACCATGGTTTGATATATTTTATCAATAGGAATATTTGAATCCTGAGCAATTGATAGAGCAGTGTCATATAATTCCAGTGCCTTCTGTTCATCTCCAATCTGAATAAAACAATATGCTGCATTAAACAGAGCACTAGTATGCGCATCAGTCATTAATGAAGTCTTTTGTTTTTCTGTTATTTGGGCTAGAGCAAGATACTCTGCTGCGGCATCATGAAACTTACCGCTTTTTGCATAGATATCTGCTTTCATATTTTGTATAAGTATTTCCATCTCCAAACCTGAAAGATGGGAAACAATTTTTCCTTCACCAGCAACAACGGTGTCCCGACCAAGATCATAAAAATAAACGGGACCAAAACCAACAAATTTCCAGCCAATTTTATACTGCACTGACGTTTCCTGCGGCAATGACCGTTCAGCAAGTTCCAGATATACAAGCGCTTCAGAATCCTGTTCCAATCTGCGATAACATTCAGCTATGTCTATATAAATCCGTGATGGGCTTTCATCACATTTGAATTGGTTACAGTATTCTAAAGCTTTCTTATACCACGCTATGGCTTTTTCATAATTACCCTGCATCCGTTCGAAGAGAGCAAAATACTTGTAGAGCACCAGGAGCTTATCCGCAATTGCAGACTTATTCTGTTGAGCTATCGCCGTATAAATAGTAAACGCCTTCTGCATTGACACATACGCCCCACTGTAATTCCCCTGCTGCCACAAACAATAGCCATAATGATAGTAAAAAAGAGCTTCTTCTTTCAATGTTGAAAAAGTCTTTGTATATTTAATTGCCAAAGCATAGTGGCGGGAAGCTAAATTAAAATTTTTTAAAAGAAAATAGATATTTCCAATATTGCAATGAATATCTGCCTCTTTCTGGGGGAACAGGTTTTCGCTGTTGGCTGCCAGTGCCTTTTCATACAGGGGAATGGACTTTTCCCATAAATACTCAGGAAAATATGAATCAATTAAACGTTTCTTTGAAGGAAAACGAACACGCAATTCATCAACATACTGATATATCCACCCTTTGAGCAAATATGCATCAACAAACGCATCATCAATAAACAGAGCCCAGTCAATGTGTCGCAGAGCATTGGTGAACAATCCCAGAATCGTTTCAAATTCCTGTGAAGACCTACCATCCATAGCATCAGGTGAAGGAGCCAGCGCTTTAGCCTGTTTTACATATATATATCCTAACCCATATATATGTGCCTTATCAAAATCCATCCGTGCAATAGGCAACCGTTCTAAGTATTCTTTTTCAATAGCATGCTCAGCAGTAGCTTGTGACATTGCCAGCATTGCATTAATATATCCCGTGTGAGCACCTGGTGCGTTTGCACTGTATATATCTTTATAACGGCGTTTAAGATGCAGCAATGTATTCATGGTTATTGAGCGTTTATACACTGCCGCTGCCTCTTTGAAGTTTCCTTCAGCGCTGAGCCTTTGCCCTGTACTTTCAAAATATTCTGCCATCTGTTCAATAATGGGACGTATATCCTGCTTCCACTGTGCCTGATAATTGTTGACAGCAGCTTCGTAGTATACAACCCACTCATCACTTTGTTTTTCATAATATAGTTTTCCTAATGTCACATTAATCAAAAAGTACGCCACATCCAGCTTTTTTGTGTGCTCCAGGCCCTGTTTCAATAATGCTATTGCATTATCATTCTGTGAAAGTTCTACAAGGGCTGTTGCCGCCACACAGTTCATAATTGCTTTAATGACAGGCACGTTGTACGTTTCAGCTGATTTTAGCGCATGTTCATACCGCAGTTTAGATGGGATTTTTTTTGTTTGTTCAATTATTGAAAGTGTAATTGCATTTTTAAGGTATGTATAAGAAGACTGAAGCACAGTGATCCATTCTTGTGGAATACTGAATTCCTTATACAGCTGCTCCCCTGCTTTATACCGTACATACATTAACCGAGTATAATTTTGATATCGTGCAATAATCTCATTATATAATACTTTGGCTTTTGCTTGCATCTGTAAGCCAGCATACTGGTCAGCAAGCTCTTCCATAAAAAATGGTGCAATTTTTTCTTCGTTTTGCGTCGATAGTTCCTTAACAACCTGCTCAAGATATGGTAGCTTTTCTCTATCTTTCACGGTACGATACTGCATATAAATTTGTGCTGGTTTACTTCGTTTACCCAGATCAGATAATAGTGTAATAACAAATGAATACTGTTGAACGTACGATAATTCATACAGTGCTCTGGCAATAATAATCTGAGAATCAACATCACTGGATTCATTAAAAAAATAATATGTAGCAAACAGGCAGCGCTGATAACGGTCAATGTCGTCAAAATCTTCTTTATACTTCAGTGCCAGTTCATACTGCCTCAAAGCATTCTTCTGTTTTGGGATAATTCCTGTATGCGGAATCATTGCAATATTAATGTACTGGCCTTCAACAATGCTGTACACAATTATACCATCAGCATACGGCACCCAGCGTGGTGTGGCTGAAGGCTCTTCAATCAACGTCAGGGGATACTCCTCTTTGTTTTGTACATCATAAGCAAATAGCATGCCTTTATCATTAGAATCCAGTATGCTATCACCATTGGTATCATACTGAATACGCATAAAATATATGTCATTACTGGTTTTCCCAAAGCAGGGCGATAGATCAAGGTACTTGCCACTGGTTATTTGTGTCACCGTGCCAGTATCAAATTTAATAGTAAATACTCCGCTTCCAGTATTAGTTTTTTTTACAAAGATGAGCTCTTTGCCATCGCTGGAAAACCGTGGTTGCATCCCCTCAGTAATTTTGCGAATAGCAGTCCCATCCCTTTCCATAATGTAGATGGATTCTTCACCATCACGTGTAGAAGAAAATGCAATTAATTTACCATCAGGCGAAAAACAGGGAGAAGCATCACGCACTGGTGTGATAGCTCCTGAAAGGGGATCCCGTATTGCAGTGATATTGTTTGATGGTACTTCCTGGTCACCCTGCGTGATAATCTTTTCAGGATCAAGCTTCATGATAAAGATATCACCTTCAGGATCATCGCGCGTGGAAACAAATGCACACCATTTGCCATCAGGCGATATATCAGGTGCAAAATCTCTGGCAGGATGGATTGTCAAACGAACAGTTTTGATGTCATTCAGTGCACGGAAATAAATATCAAAATTATTTCGTTCTTTATTTGATGCATAGATAAAATATTTACCATCAGATGTTATACTTCCACTCACATTTACTGATCTCTCAAAGGTAAGTGGAATTGAGCGGCCTGTGCCAAAACGAAATTCTTTGGTCAAAACCTGTGAATAATCAAACGGTATATCGCGGTATGTTGTTGATGCACACCCTGTAATAAGTAATGCAAAAAGTGCACAAGCTATACGTTTCATTTTTTCACCCAGCGACCATCTTCTTTCTGTATCCAGTCACCCTTTTTTGCTTTTGCATGCTGCTCCTTAGCAAAATCATAGCCAAACTGAATAGCTTTAGGGTCTCTGGCATCTTTTGAATCTGAACTTTTTATAAAGATAATCTGTCGTGCATTGTTCTCATCATTAACCAGTGTACGTATTACTGTGCTATCTTTCATGGACTGTAATTTCTTTTCATCTACTATTCCCACATACCCATTATTATTTTCACCTATGATTCCCATATCTTTATATTTACGTATTTTATCCTCATTGAGCTCCCGCAACTTAATTGCCTGCAGCATAGTTTCATCTACAGCAACCATTGCGCGGCGCTCCCCTTTTGATGGCACCATAACGGTAGATGTAACCCATGCATCTTTTTCAATTTCTCTATATTCGCCTATAAGCTGTCGCTCCAGCGCTGTCTTCTCGCCAGTAATATGTATTGCAGGGGGATGTATCTCAATACAGCTTGGTACTCCTTTCAGGCAACTTGAAGAACTACATCGTGCCTGTGAATATATTATACCGGCAACGATAGCAAGAGCTATCGCCACTATATGTTTCATAATGTTTCCTCCCTTACCCTGTTAAAAAATTCCACAACCGGTATACGCTCATAGCGCACCTGTTCATTATTAACAGTAACAAAAATTCCCAGCATCTTCTTTTTGAAAAAAACTGTTGGGTAGACCAGACCTTTATCCACATAAAAATCAAAACCGGTAATAATGAGAGAATTATCCACTGCAAACTGTCCCATCCCTAATTTTGACTTTCCCCGTTCTTCATTTATTCCCTTAAAAAGCCTGTTTGCAAAATCCTCTCCAACCTTATATATGTTAATGGAACCAGATATATCAAAATCCTGTGCAATGTTGAGGTTTTTGCCCACAACCTGCGCATTAAGTGATAACAGTGCATCTTTATTAATCCTCACTGATTCAGGTTTATCCAGCTTTCCAATATCAATATCATTTGCATTGAGCGCCACCCGGAATTCCATGTGCTCGGGATTAAGATCAGCCAGATTAAAATTTAATTCCTTAAGAGTAACCGTCCCACGTAAAACTTCAGCCTGCAAATTTTTAATTTCCATTATATTACGTTTGAACCCAATATGCCCATGCATATTCTTAACATATTCAAAAGCAATATTTCGCGATGGATGTGGTGCCATAATTTTACCAATGGAAAAATTTGCCTTTTGTTTAAACAGCTGAATATTCATAACATCAGCCGAATCAAAAGGCATCTTAAAACTTTGCCCCATTGTATATGCTACTGGTATATCCATATCAACTGGGCCAACAAAAAGTTTACCAGCACCATTACTGAGTATTAACTGTTGAGATTGCAAACTCCCTTTAGCAACCAATGATTGCATAGTCCCCTGAAGACTTAATACTATCTTCATAACACCACTTACTGTATAGTTACCAAAAGAAATCGGTGCCCGTGGAGCTACATGTACTCCTGCATCAACATCAAGAAACACATCTTCTTTGGTAATCACTGAGCCTTTCATATATATACTGGCTTGATGCTTTGTGCTTGCTATATCACAGTATGCTATGTCAATCTTCCCTTTTTGTGGCTTCTGTGTAACTGATGCTGAAATAGTCAAATCATCAATAGAATAATCCGGAATTACACCAAGAGCTCTAAGATTGATACTATTTGTTTGTGCAGAAGTACTTACATCTGCTTTAAGTCTTACTGTCACAGGTTTTGTTATGGGGCTTGATGTCAGCGACTGTTTCAACGGTGCGGGCATGGTGTACGCCATTGATGGAAGATCAAACCGTACTGTTGACATATTTATACGTGCTGCCACAATATCACCCAAAATCACTGAACCGGAAACCTCAACCCTCATAGTCTCCGCTGCTATCTCAGGAGCCCTGTGTACCAGAACTATCCTTTGGATATCCAGCATACTGGTTTTAAGATTATATACTACATTGCATTCCAAGTTAATACCATTATCACGCGACCTGTTTTCATCAAGTGTATAAATAAAATGTGGAAGCCCAATATTGATGGATGCCTCAATGACAGGATTTTGCAGCACAACCGTATATGGTATCTCAACTGAGGGGATAGTAACAGCAAACCCATCAGTAGCAAATGCAACCTTTTGCCCGCGAATTGCACCTTTCACTGTTAATGCATGTATATTCCCCTGTATAGTAAGAGGAAAAATTGAAATGGAACCGTTAAAGTACGGTTTTGGCCCAAGAAGAACATTGGTATACTCATAAATTTCGTTAAGCCTGATATTGCTGTCAAGCATAGCAAACTGTATTTCTGGTTTACTGTTTACATGTTCGATAGTACCTGCAAATGAAATCCAGATTGATGTACCAAATACAATCCGCAATATTTTACAGTGAACAGCATCATCAGATGAATTGTATGCTATATCATATTCAATCTTTGCATTGAGTGGAGCTACATGTTTTCGTGCAAATCTGACAGGCGTATTATATGTACCACACTTAAAGCTACTGAATAACTGATTCCCTTCGGGATGATATACCAGATGAAATGTAAACAGCAGTGGTGGGCCGGCAGTAATATCCCTGGAAACAAACGAAAGGGATAACGTTTCTTCTGGATTAACAGTAATCTTTAATTTGTCAAATAATGTTAATGCCAGTATATTTAACGGGATGCGACGCGCCGGGGGGATATGCAGTTGTATAGAACTTGAAAAATTTTTTAGCGCTGCAGTATATGTGCTACTGTCAATGGTTACCGAGAGATTTTCCAGTACTAATCCCAATAGCACTTCTACTGGAATAGGCAATGTAACCTCATCCTTTTTTTCCTTTTCCTCCTTAGCTTCTTTTTCATCTTCCTTTTCTTTTTTTTCAGAAGGTTTACTTAATTTTTGGATGTTCCATATCCCTTTTTGCTCTTCAAGATATACAGAGGGGTTATACAATCCAACTTCATATATTTTGATTTTACCTATTAACAATGGGAAAAAACTATAACGCAACCGAAATGTATCAAAGGTTACTACAGGTTTTGAACTATCACGACCTGTAAGTATAAAATTTTTTATTTCAAAGCCATTGAACAATGAAAAATGTGTTACATGACATGAAACTTTTGCATTGAGATTGGACTCAACTCCATCTGTAATAATTTTTGATACCCTATCAGTGGTTAACACAAGATTGGCAATAAAAAGAATCAGCACTACAAAAACAACAAGGCTACATAGTGCTATAACACTATATGAAAGAATCTTAATACAATAATGTATGAATGTTTTCAAGCGATTGCTCCACATTCTCCAGTATAAAGCATAATCACTATACTGTTAGCCAATATAGTAAAACTTTTTTTCATTGACATATCATTTGTTGGCTTTGTATCATGACATAAATATTTATACATAAGGGTAAACTATGAGTACATTAAATGATCTTTTTTCTTCTGAATTTTTAAAAGATAATGCTATTCTCATTGGGAAGATCAAAAAGCCTGCAATCACCAAAGAAGAGGCTAATCAAATCTTAGAATTTGTCAAGCAAGATATACAAAACCATCCTGACCATCAGCATTTCATTCTGGATGTGTTATCGGTGCAGGAAGTTTCCAATCCTATTATTGGTGTTCTAATGAAAGCACTACAATTCTGGAAAAAGACACGAGGTTATGCGTTACTTGTGATGACTGATGATCTGCTGCAAAAAATAATGATTGAACAACCTGCAATGTTTGATTTTTTTGCAGTATTTCACACTGTTGATGAGGCAATAGCTTTTACCAAAAAAGCTTAGTCTATTATAAATCCTTAATTATTTTCCTGTCAATTGCAACTGCTGTTTGTGCAGGATGTTCAACGACTTCCTTCATTTCTGGCTTTTCCTTAAATCGCATAACGTTTAACATGAATATTTCAAGTTTATTCAGCGTGGTTGGCGGCAGGGCATTGCCATCAATTTCAACTGACATAACAGGATAGCCCTGTATTCGAGCCCACGGCGTAAGGATACCTTCAATGACTCGACCAATTAAACAGGCAAACGGTGATATATTGACAATGCCTGAATAGCCATCCTGCATTGCTGTTGCTGCTACACCACTTGAAACAGTAATCTCAGATTGCAGTTCCAGATCCACAAAATGTTTTTGTGACATATCCATGATGTGGTGCATATCATGCGGGGTATCCGGGATAAGCTGTGTACGTTGTAACGCCTGTTTAACTTTTTTCTCCACACGGTGTTTGTACCACTGCTCAATAAAAAATCTCAACAGCGACCATACCTCATGGATAAACAGCTTTTTATACCACGGTGCCAGTTTAATGGCCTTTTTATATTCATACTCACGTATGAAATCACAGTAATAGATCCATTCGCTGACTCCTGAAACTTTTGCTATGATTCCCTTTTTACTGAAGTGCTTAACAAGTTCATCAACAGCAAAATCATCCCTGCGGACATAAATCTCGCCAACAATCAGTACTTTAGGGCATTGTGCGATAGTTCTCTGTAATGGGATATTGCTGATAGTTTGCGCAATTTTCTTTAACACGGGGATAACTCTGGTCACATCCTTTTCAGCTACTGAGATTAACTCCTGCCACAACTGGTCATACAGAGCCATTGCGCTAACAGGATCCTTGGCACATGCTCTGAGCGACGTTTCGATGTCCTTCATATAATCACTGATGACAACTCCCCACCATGCATGCTTTGAGAAGTGTGGCCCCAGTTCTGTATAGGAATGTGACGAATCAAGAGTGACAACACATACATTATCAAAACGCATATCCTTAAAAAGATTTTCATAAAAAACAAAGTACTGCCCTGTTCGGCACGGTCCCTGTGTTGTTGGCACAAATAAAAGATATATTTCATCTTTTTTATATCGTGGTGAAGCAAAGTACTGCAATGCACTTCCCAGTACCAGATGTGAAGGCAGGCACTCCTTACCTGACACAAATTGTCGCGCCAGTTGCAATGTCTTAGCATCAGGCACTGGCATTGCCTCGGCATTAATACCAGCCGAACGAAGTGACGCTGCTAAAAGTTCTGCGCCTAAACGCCCCATGCTTGCTAAAAGTAATGTAACCTTTTTGTTATTGCGAACTGGTATCTTACTATTAGTAACTATATTTCGTACGTACAATTCATTATCTTCAATGACAAAGCGCAGGCCATTATCATAGCGCCGGGTTTCTTCACCCATACATTTTTGTCTGTAGCCTTCAATAATATCCAGGAAAGCTTCAATGCGTGTATCAATTCCCGCATCAGCGGTATGTGAGTCAAGCTCCAGGATAAGAAATGGCTTTGAACCCATAATCCATTTCAGATAGTGTAACATGAATGAATCAGGTGCACATGAAAAGTTTGAAATAAATGTTACATAAATATTATTTTCTTTTGCAAGCATGACGCTTGCCTTCATATCCAGCTGACCATAAAACCAGTACATGTTAGGAAATATTTCCTCATCTTCAAAGGGAAGAATATCAAACGGTATAACCGTATATCCAATACTGGTATATTTTTTTGGTATGCCCATGTTTGCATCTTTTGTGAATGCATTATATGGTCGCCCCAGTAATGCTATGGCAGGTTTATTGAGTCTCCGTGCAAACTCTAACGCCTCTTTCCCCAATTTTCTGGCTTTTACAAAATATTCATGTTGCTTCTGTAATGCAAGCCTGAATGCCCTTTCCCCTTCTTCAGATGAAAATCCAAGTTTTACAGCAACATTTACAAATGAATCTTCAGTAATTGTATCTGATAATTTAAAGCTAATAACTGGCGAAAGTATTTTTTCTTTAGGAATTTCATCAAATGCCTTTTCAATATAATATGGTAAGCCCTGAGTAATGGGACAAAACGTTGCACGGGCATCATTCTGGTAGCTCTTCATTTCTTTACTGTGTGGCAGGAAGATATAATCAACATGCTTATCAAGAATATTTTTAACAGCACCGTGTGCTATCTCAGCAGGGAAGCAATAGGCACTTTCAACCTTAGCTTTTCCCTCTTCTGAGATTTCATCAGAGGTAACTATCGCCACCCCTAATTCTTTAAAAAACCATGAATACAGCGGCCATAAGGTATATGCAGAAAAACACAGCGGCACACCAACCGTTATTGTGGCGTTGTGTGGCATTTCCTGTGGTGCGCATTCATGGAACAATAGCTCATTTCTTTTTTCAATAAAATCAACAACCTCCTCTTCATGGATAACGCGTTTTTTCCGCATATTTGCATATTTATTGCATCTGCCGCCAAACATGTACCTGTTGCCATTGACATTGAGTACCCGTATGGGGCAATAGTTATCGCAAGCTTTGCACGTAAACTCGCGCTCATAGACAATGTCTGTATTAAGAATTGCATCAAGCGAATAGAATTTTTTCTGTAAGAGGCCATCATGCAACTTATTCAGAGCTACTATCGCCACACCAAAACAACCCATGAGTTCCGGGTCAGGCGGCACTGTGATGTGTTTTCCAAGAAGCATGGCAAATGCAAGCGGTACTGCCTTGTTTTTTGCCACACCTCCCTGCAACACAATGGAATTGCCAATTGTCCTGTTTCCCACAACACGGTTGAGATAGTTAGCCACTATTGATGTAATAAGACCTGCAGTAATGTCCTCCCTGCTTGCTCCCTGCTGAATAGCCTTGCGTATATCAGAATTAATAAAGGCTGAACAATGTTCTCCAAATTTTAGTGGTTGTTCGGCCTGTAATGCTATATCGCCTATTTCCCATGCATGGGCAATATTCAGATCGCCCTGAGCTGATTCTTCCAAAAACGAACCGGTACCCGCCGAGCAGGCTTCATTCATAGCATAATCAATGGGTACACCATTTTTCAAATATACATACTTTGCGTCCTGACCACCTATCTCAAATATTGTGTCAATGTCTGGCTTAAAGTAGGTAGTACCAACAGAATGGGCAATGATTTCATTGTAGATTGCCGGCGTTTCAAGAAAGACTCCCAATATTTCACGTGATGAACCGGTAGTTGCTGCAAGCGAAATGGTGATGGGATTATCACCTATCTGATCTTTTAACTGCTTTTGAATTTCTTCTATACACTGCTTCAATGCCTTAACGGGGTCGCCATGGGTTCGTCCATAGTGTGCTGCTACTATCTCAT
>JARYLT010000102.1 GCA_029907515.1 Spirochaetota bacterium
AACGGTTTCAAATTGGGAAAACTCCGATGATTTGCCAATTTCGTCGCAATCCCCTATTAGCGGGGCAGTTTTCAGACGTTAGAAAGCAATTTGAAAGTTTTTCATTGTCTGGTTCTGCAGTCGCAATCCCCTATTAGCGGGGCAGTTTTCAGACCCGTTCGAACGGTGAACATGCTTTATTTTTAATAGGAGTTGGGTCGCAATCCCCTATTAGCGGGGCAGTTTTCAGACAGCGTTACAACATTTGTATAAATATATTGATGTACTATCAAGTCGCAATCCCCTATTAGCGGGGCAGTTTTCAGACTATAAGGGATGTGTGGAATAATACACACGATGCGTTCAGTGGTCGCAATCCCCTATTAGCGGGGCAGTTTTCAGACAAGATATATGGAATACGACTAATGTGTATGGCTGGTGGTGCGAGTCGCAATCCCCTATTAGCGGGGCAGTTTTCAGACGGAACGGTTTCAAATTGGGAAAACTCCGATGATTTGCCAATTTCGTCGCAATCCCCTATTAGCGGGGCAGTTTTCAGACGTTAGAAAGCAATTTGAAAGTTTTTCATTGTCTGGTTCTGCAGTCGCAATCCCCTATTAGCGGGGCAGTTTTCAGACCCGTTCGAACGGTGAACATGCTTTATTTTTAATAGGAGTTGGGTCGCAATCCCCTATTAGCGGGGCAGTTTTCAGACAGCGTTACAACATTTGTATAAATATATTGATGTACTATCAAGTCGCAATCCCCTATTAGCGGGGCAGTTTTCAGACTATAAGGGATGTGTGGAATAATACACACGATGCGTTCAGTGGTCGCAATCCCCTATTAGCGGGGCAGTTTTCAGACAAGATATATGGAATACGACTAATGTGTATGGCTGGTGGTGCGAGTCGCAATCCCCTATTAGCGGGGCAGTTTTCAGACGGAACGGTTTCAAATTGGGAAAACTCCGATGATTTGCCAATTTCGTCGCAATCCCCTATTAGCGGGGCAGTTTTCAGACAAAAAGGAGGACACAATGAAACGAGATGAATTAAAAAAGTCGCAATCCCCTATTAGCGGGGCAGTTTTCAGACTAATCCCTTCGCATGTCCAAGTGATGGGTGAGCCTCATCAGTCGCAATCCCCTATTAGCGGGGCAGTTTTCAGACGAATGGGATACCGCTTGCAATAGTTGCTACAGAACGGTCTAGTCGCAATCCCCTATTAGCGGGGCAGTTTTCAGACGATTATGTTGAAGCTGGTGGAGTATTCACATACCTGCACCAGTCGCAATCCCCTATTAGCGGGGCAGTTTTCAGACTATATGCACCAGATCCCGATTGCCAGGTTAAGGAAAACAAGTCGCAATCCCCTATTAGCGGGGCAGTTTTCAGACTCTTGGGGTTGTAACTCCTGGAAATTCCAGAGTTTTCAAGCCCATTTCCGCCAACCTCTTGTACAAACACAAAAATTATGTTGGCTCTGAATATACAACACTTGTAAAGCCTGGAATTTCCAGCACTTTCGTTTCCGCCAACCTCCCCCAAAAATGGCCGTTTTATGTCACTTCCTTAGGTTGGCGGCATCAAAATATGCCTTATTTTATACAGTTTTCAAAGAACTGTCTAATAACAGCTCTCTATCCCTTATAACTTTATATATCTTTGTAACATTTCTGTCAACTATTTTTTTATTCTATTGCCTTCCATTTTACGCAGCAAAATTACTGGTGGTATTTCTTATACATATTACTGGTAAAACTGTTAAATCTTTTACCGCCTGTAACGTATTGAACAGTAACTATCGCCCAAAAATCATAAGCCTTTACTAAATTAATACATTGACACTTTATTTTTTTTAATGTATAATTTTTGAAGCAGTTTCAATTGTGATACCGCCATGCATGTAAACATTTATACATTAGAAGAAATATACAAAACATACGAAAACATTGAAGACCATATTTCAACCAGGCAAATAATACGGCGCTTTTCTGAAAACAAACAGGATATTCGCTTACTCACGCTAAACGAGTGTAACCTGACACACTGTAAACATATTCTTGATTTAGGATGCGGATATGGATTTTTTACGGAAGCACTGAGTAATAAAATTTCACCTGATGCACATATAACTGGCATTGATGTCATTGGTGGCGAAAACAAAAAGATGTTTCTTTCAACCTGTGCGCAAAGCGGCTATGCAGCAACATTTATTGAAGACACTGCAAACATCATAACATCTTTCCCTGATGAATCATACGACTGTGTTATTGCAAGCTATTCACTGTATTTCTTTCCCAACATTATTGAACATATTGCCCGCATACTGAAAACAAATGGCATTTTTATTGCCCTTACCCACAGTGAATTTACACTTGAACAAATCACAACGCTTTTTATGGATAGTATTCACCATATATTACAATTGGGCGATAGTTCCTTACATATAATCAAACTGTTTAAAGCATTCTCTGCTGAAAATGGATTTTTTAAATTACAACCATACTTTGATTATATCACGTATATACGATATCCAAATAATCTCATATTCAAACCGCATGATATTGACCACTGTATAAGTTATATTCAGAAAAAACAGTATCTCTTTTTTAAAGATATTGCTTCATTGCAAGCAGAAGAATATAATGCTCTCATTGATGACTTTTATAACCGCCTGCGATGGTATGCAACCTCATATAATCAATTTGTTGTTAATAAAAATGATGCAATTTTTATAGCCCGTAAGCTCAAAAGCAAGGATGCAGCATCATGAAGAAAAAGCGTATTTTCTGCAGCTATTGTGGTGCACCAATAACGGTAAAATTTATTGATGAAAAATACCGCGACCACTGTGACAACTGCAACACTACATTCTACGAAAACCCACTTCCTGTAGCATCGTGTATTGTTATTAATGACAAACGAGAAGTGTTACTGGTTCAACGAAAAAATGACCCCTACAAAAACATGTGGTGTCTTCCCATTGGCTTTGCAGAAACGGGCGAATCAATTGAACAGGCAGCATTACGCGAATTGAAAGAAGAAGCAGGTGTTACCGGTGAAATTGTATGCATCATAGATGTGGATACAGTATCAAATTATTTTTATGGCGATTTAGCTATTATCACATTTGAAGTAAAGCAACTATCGCCAACCATAAAAGCTGGCGATGATGCACTGGATGCAAAGTTTTTCCCACTATCCAATTACCCACCACTTGCCTGGGAATCAAATGAAAAAGCATTACATAAATTCATAGAAATATATAAAGATGTGTGGGCAATGATTGATTCATTGAAAGTCATCCAGCCTGCTATTACAACCCATCACGATATACCCAGAGAAAAATCCAAACAGTATGAACTTATTGCTTCCATTATAGCAAGCCTCATAGAATCCGACATTGAATTATTCAATTTGCAGTGGGACAGCCAGGTTCCCAAATACAATGCCAGCCATTACACACTCCTTTTATCCATACATCAGAAAGCTTTAGAAACCATAACATTATGGTTACATGGAAACAGAGTGTGGAAAAACTTCAGGGAATTCAGCGCTTTAGGAATGCAATTAAAAAAAGAGGGTGTATTGTTAAAAGACATATTAAGTGCAATAGCCATAAGCAGAAAGTCTATATGGATGCAGGTAATTGAAAAAAACATTCTCCATTCACCACTTGAAATCTACACAGCACTGGAAATCAATAATAGAATTATCCTGTTTTACGACAAGATCACATATTTCATAATGAAAGGATATGAGCATTTAATATAAAAAAAGGGGCACATTTACATGCCCCTTTGTATTTATGCTGATTGTTTGCGTTTCTTTTCTTTTATTTTTGCAAGCACCTTTTCCTGCATTTCCCGTGGTAGTGGAACATACTTATCAAATTCCATAGCATAGTTTGCTCTTCCACTTGAAAGGCTTCGCAATGTTGTTGCATACCCAAACATTTCCATAAGTGGCACAAAACCATTAACCTTCTGTGCTCCCTTTCTGAAACGCCGCATTGCCTCAACTTTACCACGCCTTTTATTTAAATCGCCAATAACATCGCCAATGTATTCATCAGGGGTATTGACTTCTATCTTCATCTGCGGTTCAAGTAAAATTGGCTTGGCCTTCATAAATGCATCCTTGAAACATATCGATGCGCATGTTCTGAATGCCATATCTGATGAGTCAACAGGATGGAAACTGCCATCAAGAAGAACTACTCTGACATCCACAACAGGGAATCCAGCTAAAATACCTTCTTCCATTGCAGCATGTATCCCCTTCTGTATTGAAGGTATGTATTCATTAGGTATAGCTCCACCTTTAATATGGTCCACAAACTCAAAACCTTTAGCAGGATTTGGTTCAATTCGGATAACACAATGTGCATACTGACCTTTACCACCTGTCTGCTTAACAAATTTGGTTTCCTGCTGCGCTTCAGTGGTTATGGTTTCTCTGAATGCAACAGACGGCTCACCCACCTGTACATTCAGGCCAAACTCTTCTTTTAACCTGTCCACCATAATTTCCAGATGAAGCTCGCCCATACCGGAAATGATGGTTTCACCTGTTTCTTCATCAACCCGCACATTGAATGACGGGTCTTCCGATGCAAGTTTGTGCAGTGCAATACCCAGTTTTTCTTCTTCTTTCTTGGATGTGGGCATTATCTGCAAATCTATAACTGAAGGCGGCACAAAGATTGATTCAAGCAACAGTGGATGATTGGGGTCACATAATGTATCGCCTGTTTTGGTATATTTCATTCCAATTAAGGCTACAATATCACCAGGACCTGCTTCTGAAATTTCTTCCCTGTCTTTGGCACGGATTCGCATAATTCGGCCTATGCGCTCATATTTCCCTTTTGTTGAGTTAAATACCTGCATTCCGCTTTCAAGCTTTCCTGAATACACACGTATGAATGTCTGCTGACCTACATACAGATCGTTGATTAATTTAAACGCTAACGCTGCAAATGGCTCATTTACGGAAGGATGTCGTGTATGGGTTTTTTCCGGATCATTGAGATCAGTACCTACAACTGCACCAATATCAACTGGTGAAGGTAGATAATCAACAACTGCATCCAGTAAAAGCTGTATGCCCTTATTCTTATATGCAGCACCGCATAATACCGGGGTCATCAGCATTTTTAATGTTGCTTCACGCCCAGCCTTTTTAATTAGTTCGGCCGGAACTTCCTGTTCAGCCAGGTATAATTCCATTATTTCATCATCAAAATCAGCCAGTTTTTCAATAATGTGTCTGCGGGCTTCTTTTGCCTTTTCTTTATAATCATCAGGTATATCTACAACAAGCCTTTCATTTTCTTTAAATACTACTGCTTTTTGTTCAACAAGGTCTATACAGCCCTCAAAGTTATCCTCAGCACCAATGGGAATCTGAAAAGGCACAGGGTTTGCATCCAAATATTTATCCATCTGCGAAACAACTTCGTAAAAATCAGCACCCACACGGTCCATTTTATTGATAAATGCAATACGGGGAACTTTGTACCTGTCAGCCTGATTCCATACTGTCTCGCTCTGGGGCTCAACCCCACCAACCGCGCAGAATACCGCAATCAATCCATCAATAACACGTAATGAACGTTCAACTTCAACTGTAAAATCAACGTGTCCTGGGGTATCTATAATATTTATACTGTGGTCTTTCCACTGGCATGAGATAGCAGCTGAGGATATGGTTATCCCTCGTTCCTGCTCCTGTTTCATGAAGTCCATTACAGCCTGGCCGTCATGAACCTCGCCCAATTTCCGTGTTACCCCGGTAAAATATAAAATACGCTCGGTAACCGTTGTTTTGCCTGCATCTATATGTGCAGCTATACCAATGTTTCGCAGTTTTCTAAGTGGCATAGTTTTTTACTCCTTACAATACAATAATTTCATTATCAGCACAATGCTTAGCTGACCGCTTACTACTATAGTGGAATTAATGATCGCTTTCTTTATAATCTAAGAGGAAGAAAACCACTAAATATGGTCGGTCATAGTGATAAAGATAGCAAACCTGTCAACAATTTTAAAAATTTTTTTATATTTTAAAATTAAAACTTGCAATATTTTGTTGTTTTCGGTGAATTTATTAACAGTAACTATCGCCAAAAAATATGTGGGCGATAGTTATTCATAATATCGTTTTGTTGTTCCAACAGGGCGGAATTTTTTGCAATATATCCAGTACTGAATTCAATTTTTAGGGAGGAGTTACATGACAGGCGACAGATCTCAATCTATTTTTGGCAATCAGATTTCAAAACATGTGTACAATAAAGCCGTAAAGCAGAAAGAACGTTTTGCAAAACAATTTGGATATAATCCACAGGACTCCTATGCACTTTTTGTTCAGCCGAACCCTGTATTAAAAAAATATGTTAACCTGTACACTATTTCGCAGGAAAAGGGTTCAGAAATTGCAAAATCAAAATCAATCATTATTGGAACTATACGTATGGGTTATGGTCATTACCGTATAGCTATGGCAGTTGCATCAGCAGCACATTCCATGGGGTTAACACCATACTGGTTTGACCTTCTGTCATTTGATACTACCGGTGCCCGTATAATCAAGCATTTAGAAAAGCTGTATTCACTGGGTTCCCGCCTTTCACAGCAATTTTATTTGTTTAATAAATTGTACTGGGAACATCTCACTGCAATTGGGTTTAAACGTTTGCCCTATAATGCCAGTGACCAGAAAATGACCGAGCTTTTTGCAAATATATACGAAAATCTTCCCCATTCTGTGCCTTTTGTTGCTACACATGCATGGGCATCTCAGGCTGCCATTCATGCTGGTATGAAACGTGTTGTCAACATGATACCCGATAACTGGCCTTTAGCACTGCATCTTTCCGAAGGAGCTCTACACACCGTGCAGACACCATCTGCCTATTATGGGTACAGGACATTAAAAAATATGGGCAAGCGCAATGAAATCTTAAATCCTATGCCAAAGGATAGTTTGTATTATACAGGACATTATATTGACCACGAACTGGTTACCAATATTGAGAAAGACTGTACTGCACGCATAAACAGAATGAAAGCAAAAAAGCCACGCCGATTTTTATTAAGCATTGGTGGCGCTGGCGCACAGCAAAAACTGTGTATGGATATCATTAAGCATTGCATACCGCTACTGGAAAATGAAAAACTTACACTTATTATAAATACCGGTGACCATAAAAACATTTTTGATATGATAGTTAATTCACCCCTTAGCCCAAAAATTCAATGTAAAACTTACACTCAGTGGACTGATACAGAAAAATTGGTAAACACCTTGAGTACAAAGGATATTCCAGGACTTCATGTGGTATATAATGAAAATATATTTTCCGCTGTGTATGCCACAAATCTTTTAATGCGAGTGTCGGACTGCCTTATCACAAAGCCAAGTGAACTGGCATTTTACCCAATACCAAAGCTTTTTGTTGCAAGGGTTGGTGGTCATGAAATGTGGGGTGCAATACGTGGTGCTGAAGTTGGCGATAGTACTGTTGAATGCGAAACCACTGAACATACATTGCAGGCACTTGATTTGTTGATGTATGATGATGACCTTCTTTCAATGTACTGCAATAATATTATCAAGGCAAAGAGTATTGGTGTGTACAATGGAGCATATGAGGTTATTAAACTAGCATTAGGGAAATAAAAAATATATTAATTTTTTACCAATAACACTGTCATTGATATGAGCGTCAGCTATCGATGCCGTCTTGATACATTCTTTGCTTTACTCAGAACACTGGGTGATCGGCTGTCTGAAGGCCGGTCATTGAATGCACTTGAAGAGTATTGAATACTGCCATAATCTTTTCACATCTCTGGAAATGAGAAGCTTACTGAAACTGCACATATATAACATCCGTCCTGTAGAGAAAAAGAAAACCTCTGTTTTGACGTACAGAGGTTTTCTTTTAAATTTCTTATACCAAGTACCTACATACCTGGAATGCTCGTAAACACTCCGCGTGGATCAACTTCATTTCGTAATATTTCAAGAATTTCCTTTGATGGAACTTCAGTTACAGGGATTTCCCCTTCAGGTTTCAGCAATTCAAATCCACAAGCTAACTGGCATAGATCAAATGATACTCCTGGATGCAATGATTTGACTCTCATCCGTTTTGTTTCAGGTTCAAAATCAAATACCGCAGCCTGAGAAATAACGCATACAGGTCCATTGCCCAATAACCCTGCTTTCTTCCTGCTATCGCCACCATCCAGAAATCCCGGTGAAGTAATAAAATCAACTTTGGGAACAAATTTTTGTGGTGATTGCAATCCAACTAGAATCATATTTTCAGCCAGTGAAGAAAGATCATTATTACCACCTGAACCAGTCAAGCGGTGATCTGGTTTCAAGAAATCTTTTCCTATCATGTGTGTATTGACATTGCCATACATGTCAATCTGTGCAAAACCCAAAAATGCTTTATCAACATAGCCATTGTATAGCTGGCCAAATGAATAAGCCATTTCCATTATTAACGGTGACTTGCGCCATGTTGCTGGACCACCAACCGACCATGGAAGTGCTCCTTCCATTGGGTCCTGTGCACCTGACTCATATACCAGGACTATGTTAGGGGCATGTGTCTTGCGTGCCAGTATACCAGCAATCATTGGCAAACCCGTCCCAATATAAACTACTTCATGATCTTTAATTTGCTTTGATAAAATATATGCAAGCATTTCTAATGGATTCATTGGTTTATCAGATCTATTTCCCATAAGTCCTCCTTAATATTTAAATATTTAAAAATAAATTTTAATAGAATCTCATTTTGCTCATATCTTCAGGCCATTCACCACTGGTGTATTCTTCGTAATCGAAATTAACACCTATATCCTCATTATCATATTCTTCAGCCTTTGTTAAACGGCGTGATTCTGCTATCCATTTTGCACCACCCAATTTTTCAATGAACTCATACTGGTCTTTGACACTATATACCCAGTATTCAAGGAAGTTCTGGAAGTTTTCATCTGACTTCATTGCATACCTGAAAGCCATTTCCCACCACTGTCGTGACCAGTAATAGCAGCCTGGCATCTGACCTGGAACTGCTCCAAAAGGCAACTCAACAACTGCATCAACATACATTGCTGGGATAAACACACCTTTGTTGTTATAACGGATATCACTTTCAGGAACTATCTCTTCTGCCGTAATTATCAGTTTTCTGGTTGCAGCTGCCATAGCGATATCATTTATTGCTGGTCCAAAGAAGCGAGCATTTCCTTTTTTATCTGCAGCATGAACATGAATAATTGAAACATCCGGATAAATTGCCGGAATAAATACCACAGGGTCCGCATCACTTCTTATTGGATTCTGCATAACTTTAACATACGGATTATATTTCAGCATATCAGAACCTAACAGTTGCTTGCTGAATACCCCCGGCAAACCTAACTGGGCAGCTTTAAAACCCTGTGCCATTGTTCCATGGCTCCACTCTGAAAGTATAGTGACCTTCCCAGCTTTTAATTGACGGGCATAGTTGCGGTCAATACCTCGCATTTCAGCACCCAGGTAAGAATTGTGCGAATAACGGCAGCATCCTGCATTAATCATATATGAGTGATTGGTATTTGGTGAACTACAAAACTGCAGGTTTTTCTTCTGCTGTCGTATAACTTCAAAATATGATTGAATAGAAGTGCGAACATAACAAAAGCCGCCATCGGTCATGATATCACCATCATGGACGTATTCGGCAACAGCTTCCTTTAAAGACATTCTTTTATCTTTGCGCGATCTGTCCTTATTTAAATGAAACTTTCGCACATCCTCAAAATCTACCAATCGCTCAAGAATTGAGGTATCAGTGATTTTGAGATTTTTAAGTGCTTCTTCATTAAAGCTGAATTTTCCCATTTACATCCTCCTGCGTTATTAAGTATTTCAAAAAAGCTTCAAAATCATTAATAATTATAACATACAATTTTATATATTACAAAATTTATATTCAATTACCAACCGTTTGGTATTAAATATAATTTATAATATATTAATTTGTACTTATTATTTTATATATAAATTTGTCAATAGTTTTGTGTATAAAATATTAGCATATAATTGTAATATGTATGTCATAAAATTTTGTATAACATTTAAATAATGTGTTGTTTTATGTTAGTCTATAGTTTAGTATATTACGTTAAGCATATACAGCATACATGTTGAATGTTATGTATATGATTCTATTTCTACTCTTTGACTCTTTCACGGCGGGATAGTATTGTATCGGGGTCAATTTCACCAACGTGTTCAAATATATAATCTGGCTGATATGGAAATCTGTCAACCATTGCTAATGTAGTTACTCCTGAAAGAACAAGGATACATGTCATCCCAGCTTCAGACCCACCTAAAATATCAGTATCCATTCTATCGCCAATCATAAAACAGTTTGCTGAGTGGACATTCAACTTTTTACGTGCCCAGTACATCATCGCAGGATTGGGTTTACCCAAAAAATAAGGCCTTACACCAGTAACTCGTTCAATTGGTGCTACCAGCGCACCACACGCAGGTACTGGACCACGCTGTGTTGGGCCAGTTAAATCGGGATTGGTAGCAATAAAACGTGCTCCTTCCTGTATAAGATAAGTGGCTTCTATAATGCGAGCATAATCATATTCTTCAGTTTCACCAATGATTACATAATCAGGGTTTTTATATGTTATAACAATGCCATTCCTTTCCAGTTCCTGAATCAACCCCTTCCCTCCAATGACGTATGCAGAACAACCAGGCTTTTGGTACACAAGAAAACTTGCCGTAGCCATAGCTGAAGTGTAAAATCTATCCTCATCAACATCCAGTCCTAAAGCAAAAAACCTTTCAGAAAGCTCTTTAGGCGTATAATACGAATTATTTGTTAAAAATAAAAAGGGGTAATTACCTTTCTTGAGCTTATCAATAAAATCTTTTGCGCCAGAAATAAGTGAGCTTCCTCTTACTATCACACCATCGATATCAATTAAAAATGATTTTTGATATCCCCTATCAACTTTCATAATCTATTTTACCGTTTTTAAAAATTGCTTTGCTAAACCAGCTGGTATAGGCTTGCCTTCACCATAGTATCCCATGGCTTCATTTTTATCTCCATGGAAATCGCTTCCACCCGAAATAAGCAAAGAATATTTTTGTGCAATATGTAAAAGATGTGTTACATCTTCATCACTATGCATTGCCGAATACACTTCAATCCCTGCCACACCGGCATCAACAAAATCCTTGATTAACTGTTCACATTCACCCCATGTAGAAAAACCAAGAGATACGGGATGTGCGACAATTGCGGTTCCACCACTTGCTTTAATCAGCTGTAAAGCGCGGTGAAAATTTATTTTTTCTTTCTTAACATATCCAGGTTTTCCTTTTACCATAAACTGAGTAAAAACATCACTCACTGTTGGTGCATATCCTTTTTTCACCAGCACACGTGCTACATGCGGCCTTCCAGGGGAATTGCCCAGAGCTTCTTTTTCAACCTCTTCATCAGTAACTTCAATACCATGTAGCTGCAAATCTTTGATAATTTTGTATATCCTTTCTTTCCGCAACATTTGCAGATGCTCTAATTCATACCGTAAATCGCCATTGGTATAATCAATGCCCATACCGACCAGATGAAATGAACCATGAGGAAAATCTATACTGAACTCTATGCCAGGTATAAGCTCAAAAGACTTTTGTTTTGCATAATCAAGAGCTTCTGCTAACCCATCAATAGAATCGTGGTCAGTAATGGCAAGAACGCTGACATTATGCGCAATGGCATAATCAATGATTCCTGTTGGCGAATAGATGCCATCGGATGCTGTTGTGTGACAATGTAAATCAATTAGCTCCATAAAAATTAAACCTGTTTAAGAATTTTATAATAATAGCATAATCCCTGAAAAAATACAACCTGATAATTTTTAAAACATTTTTTACATATAATCACTACACGGTGAAGGACTGGCAAGCATTAATAATTTTTTTAACGATAGAGCATTATAAACTGCATGTGCATTGAAATCATTATCAAAATAGCAGTATGTTAATGTATTCCACTTTAATATCTTTTCTGCCCAATTGTGCAACTCATTATCAGAATAGTTTGATGCATACAATTGTGTTGAACCATGCAATCGTATATACACAAAATCAGCAGTGACTTCTTCATGATATGGATATCTTCCCGCAGTATCTGATATACACCATGCCACATTATAGTGCTGCAATAATGAAAATGAGCTATCGCATATCCATGAATTATGCCGTGCTTCTATTGTGTAGCGATAGTTACCGGGCAGTATTGATAGAAAATCAGCAACCAGCGATGTATCAAACTTAAGTGATGGTGGCAATTGAATAAGGATGACACCTAACTTTTGTTTTAATAATGATGCTGAAGCAATACATGAGTTTACTTCATCGGTAACATCAACAAGCCGTTTGATATGCGTTACATATTTTGACAATTTCACACTGAAGCAAAAGCTCTGTGGAACCTTATTATACCAGTTTACATACGCAGAATCTTTAAATTGTCTGTAGAATGTTGCATTAATCTCTACACTATTAAAGACCGTAGCATAATACTGAAGCCACTTTGACTTTGGGATTTCTTCTGGGTAAAAAATTCCGCGCCAGTGCTGATAATTCCACCCTGAACAGCCTATATGATATTGTTCCAGTTCCATACATTAATTTATTATACAATTACACAATGCTTTAAGATATAACTATTTAATTACATCAATAGCAAGGATGATGCTAAATCTTATGTATATATTGCAAAATACTATGCTTGATGTATTTATTCAAGTATTTTTGCATATAGGCTCTGACCCTTTTTTCCGACCCTTTTTTCCTTTTTTCTCTTTTTTCTCTTTTTTCTTTTACACCCACCCAAGTATCATGGAATACTTTTTCCGGTAATACTCCTCATACCGCATAAACTTTGCTACCCTCTCAGCAAACG
>JARYLT010000103.1 GCA_029907515.1 Spirochaetota bacterium
ATGCAGTAACCCGGTTTGGGGATTGTATCTGTTTGTTTTGATTTCCTGTTTGACCAGGATTCGCAGACGCGCCTGTTCGGTCGGCTCCAGGCGATCAAAATCGGCTTGCGTAAAATCTTTTGCCTGTCCGGGTGAAAGACCGTGATGACGGCCGGCCAGGTACAGACCCATGCGGTGCAGATAATCAGCCGACCAGTCCGGTGCAAGATATGAGCCATGGCCCCAGATAGTACCAATATGATGACCTCCCCGGCTGAAATAATAATTTTGCCCTTTGATGATATCATCTCCGGTAAATAAGACTACACCATCAGGACTTATCACCTTTTCTGGAATTGGAGGTTTTTCTTTTTTAATCATGTAACCTCCAAAAATTAACACACCAAAACACAGTATGAGCAAAAAAAACAGTACTGCGCGCCACTGTGGTTTTAACATAACAAACCTCCTTTAGGTATTTAATTTACTGTAAATTTAAAATAAAAATTAATCCATTGTTAAAAAAGCATCACATTCACTTTTTGTAAAAAGCTGGTTATCAGACAACATATTACAAAAATTTCTTAATATATGAAATACTTCCCTTGAAGATCATCCGCATTCCGGAATACCGCATGACCTCACGAATTTTAGATTTGTTGGGTTCGGCGTAGCAATGGGTGGTACAATCTTTGCAGGCAGGCTTGGGATCGTATGGGCATATAATACGCTTGCTTGCAGCATAAAGCAATAATTTTTTACAATCGTCACACAACTCTACATTAAGTGGGTCAATATACTGAGCAATTTTTCCATTGCCCTTTACTTTTGACTTCTGACCATTATGCTTACCGTTACAATATATCTGAATAAATTTTCCCAATACGCCAATATCATGTTCAATTGCTTTGTTGTTTGTAGCCATGCATTACTCCTGATTATAAAATAATTCCCAACACACAAAATTTACACTGCCCGTTTATCCAGAAAATTACAGCATCCAACATTAATACCATCATATTCAAAAATCCGTCCTGTTACTGTGCACTGAAATGTGTGTGGTTTTACGTTTTTGCAAAATTCACAATTTATACATAAGGCCACGTAATCAATGATGCCATTATTCTGCATTGCTGTAACCAGTTGAGTTAACACTGTGAATGCAGCCTTTTTATCATTGGATGACATATTCTCTAAAAACTGTATAACATCCCTTTTTGATTGCTCTATCTGTGTTAAAATATTTTCTGCCTTTTTTGTTAATGTGAGATAGTAACTGCGGCTATCATGTTTATCTACATTTTTGCGTATCATGGCCTTTTGCTGCAACGTTTTCAGTGCAACACTTGCAGTAGCTTTACTGATGTATAGATTCTTCACGATATCAGATGGTGTAATGTTTCTGGTTGCAGAACACCCGTTAATGTATTGCAATATCTGAATCTGCAATGGCGTAAGATTATAATGTTCAGATATTTTCCACAGCATTGAACGTTTGATATCAGTTAATTTATCAAGTATAGCTATAAGGTTTTCATCAAGGTTTTGTACATTCATATATAACCCTTCATATAGTTAGTAGTACTAACTATAATCTGCATATAAAAAATGTCAAATTTTTTTCTAATTTTTTTCAGTGTTTATTCATAATTTTTTAAGGCAATACATGCTGTTTTAACTTTGACCGTTTCAGCAAGGATACTCATTCACTACCTAACTACAAAAAGCAGTTATAAAAATTTTCATTGAACTTTTTTATTTATTTTCTTCTTCTTTATGTTTTTCCAGAATTTCCTGAGCCAGCATTTTTAATTTGGGGGATACTTTTAAGGGAGGGAGTTTAACCCTGAATGGGCTATCTTTAACTTTATCATTGCCCAGCCATTTGCCAAGAGCAAATATCATCCGTTCCATTATTTCATCTATCTTTTTATTGCTTCCACTCATCCTGTAAAATTTCAATGCAATCAGTGGAAGCTTTTTATCGTAGTAATAGTAATCGCCTATGCGTTGCAGTCCATCTTTATAACCGGTTTTAACAAAAATTTCAATGGCTTCCTTGATTTTGCCCTGGTTAAAAAATTCATTTCCTTTGCGTATTAAGGCTATTCGTTCTTTACTATCCATCAATCACCTTTTCACAGTAACTATCGCACATAACTATCATTACAAATTTATGTACAACACAATTTTGTATAACCTATCTACTTTTTATTGACATATAGTATGCTTAGCGATAGATTTGTTTACCAGTACTTTTTATTATTATCGTACTGTTTGCAAGTATTATTTATGTAGTTTCTCTAACAGTTAACGTAAACTGTTAGTTTGGCGATAGTTACCGTACAATACAATTTGACTGAAGAGATGAGCCCATGGCGCATATAGTGATTGATACCAACCGTTGTAAAGGATGTTACTTCTGTGTTAAGTACTGCCCCAAGCAGATAATCACCATTTCAAAACAATATAACGCAATTGGCTATTTCCCCGCTGAACTATCGCCCGATAAAAAAGACCTGTGCACCGGTTGCAAGACCTGTGCACTGATGTGCCCGGATACTGCTATAGAGGTGTACAAATGAGAGTCCTGACAAAAGGAAATATTGCACTTGCCGAGGGCGCCATACAGGCAGGATGCCGTTATTATTTTGGCTATCCCATAACGCCTCAAAACGATATTCCCGAATATCTGGCTAAACATTTGCCCCGTGTTGGTGGGACCTTTATTCCAGCTGAAAGCGAAATTGCTTCAATCAACATGATACTTGGTGCATCCGCCGCTGGTGCCAGAGCAATGACGTCATCATCTGGACCTGGCATTTCACTGATGCAGGAAGGTTTTTCGTATTTAGCGGGGTCAGAGCTTCCAGCAGTTATTGTGAATATCATGCGTATTGGGCCGGGTCTTGGTGGTATAGCTCCAACACAGGGCGATTATAACCAGGCAGTGCATGGTGGCGGTCATGGCGACTACCACAACATAGTGCTGGCACCCGCGTCATGTCAGGAGATGTTTGACTTAACCATAAAAGCATTTGAACTTGCTGATAAATATCGAAATCCTGCCATGATACTGGCTGACGCCATGGTTGGGCAGTTTCAGGAACCATGCCGTTTAACACCTAAAGAGCCGGTAGTCATTCCTGAAAAACCATGGGCACTGACTGGAGCCATGGGCAGGCCTGCACAGCTTATCAAATCATTATTCCTTGGCCCAGGTGAGATGGAAATACACAACCTGGATTTAAAGAAAAAATATGATACTATGGAACAAAACGAAGTCATGTACGAAACCCGTCATCTGGATGATGCTGATATCATGATTATCGCCTTTGGCACTCCTTCACGCATTGCAAAAACTGCCATACAATTTTTACGCCAGGAAGGGGTCAGAGCAGGTTTGCTTAGACCAATCACGTTATTCCCATTTCCATCAAAAGCAATACATGAATATTCTCAGCGCATTAAAAAGATACTGGTTGTAGAAATGAACACAGGCCAGATGCTGCGTGATGTACAGTTAGCATGCCACAATGGCACCAGAGTATATTTTTACGGCAGGCCAGGTGGCGGTATCCCCTACCCTGACGATATTATGGCACAGGTAAAAAAACTACTTTAGTGAGGCTACCATGCAGGCAGTATTTACACGACCAAAAACGTTAAAAGACACTCCAACACACTTTTGCCCTGGATGCACTCATGGTATCGCACACCGCATTGTTGCGGAGGTCATTGATGAGCTTGGTATACGTGAAAAAACTATTGGCATTCCAGGCGTCGGCTGCTGTGTATTTTTATATAAATATCTGGATATTGATGTGCTTGAAGCACCACATGGAAGAGCACCAGCATGCGCTACCGGCATGAAACGGGTACTTCCTGACCGCATTATCTTTGCCTATCAGGGTGATGGCGATATGGCAGCCATTGGAACCTCTGAAGTAATACATGCAGCAAACCGTGGCGAAAACATCACAGTTATATACATTAACAATTCAGTGTATGGTATGACAGGTGGCCAGATGGCACCAACAACGTTGCTTGGCCAGCAAACAACAACAACGCCGTATGGACGAAATTTCCGCAGTGAAGGCTATCCCATCCGTATGGCTGAAATGCTTGCAACGCTGGAAGGTGTTGCATATTCGGCCCGTGTTGCATTGCACAAGCCAAAATATGTCATGCAGGCAAAAAAAGCTGTGGAAAAAGCTTTCATGATGCAGATAAATGAAATGGGGTTTTCCGTTGTTGAGATGCTTTCAACCTGCAACACCAACTGGCGCGTTTCACCAACAGAGGCAATTGATAAACTTGAAAATGAAATGATACCATATTTTCCGCTGGGCGTCTTCAAAGAACGTACGGGAAAAGATTTTCTGTAAACCGATAGTTACCGTTGAAGGAGTTATTCAATGTATTACGACATGATTATGGCAGGTTTTGGCGGACAGGGCATTCAGATTATAAGCCAGCTTGTTGCCGTTGCTGCCATCAATAAAGGTTACGAGGTTACATACCTTCCATCGTATGGCGTTGAAAAACGTGGCGGGCGCACCAATGTTTTTGTGGTAATTTCTGATGAAGAGATAGGATCACCCATTACCAATCATCCATATTCATTAATTGTTATGGATCAGATTGCGTATGATACCTATATTCATATATTGAGACCAGACGGCCTGCTTGTTGCAAACGAAAGCCTCATTGATACAACCACACATCGGCGCAATGATATTGTATCGTGCTGTTTGTTCTGCAATGAAGAGGCTGTTAAACTGGGCAATCCAAAATTAGCTAATATGATTGCATTGGGTGCATTATTAAAAAACAGTAATGTGCTTACGGTAGATGACATAAAAAAAGTAATTGAGCAGGTAATCCCTGAACGCCTGGCACATACCATTCCTGCAAACATGCAGGCAATACGCCATGGCTATGAATTAGCTTAAAACAATCATACAATACATTACTTTTTAAATAAATTTAAAAATTGGTTACATGACATTATTTCTATATCCATATATTTATTTATCTGCAACAATTCTTTATCACCGGTAATAATATATTTTGCCTTAGCTGATAAAGCACAACGTATAAATTTATCATCATCTTCATCTTTACAAACCAAAATATTGGGATAATTATCTGTAATCACATCAAAGAAAGGTAATAATTCTTCATTAATAATATAATCTATTTCATGCTTTGTAAGCATAAATTTTGGATACTTCAAAACAGCATGTATTTCATCAAAAATTTCTTTCGTCATAACAGGCTTTATAGTGCCATTATGCCATAATGCCATTAACGCTGAAACTTTGCCCTTAAAAAGAATTGCAGATACTACTATATTTGTATCAAGAACTACAATAATCTCCTGGGTTATTTTTTCTTTTTTCTTGCCCACGTTATAGCTTCCTCAATATCCTTCCCATTAATACCTAACTTCTTCATTTTTTCCCTTATAGTATTAATGCCTGTCTGAGGTTTCAGAACAACAGGAACCATTATTATTTTATTATCTTTGACCGTTATATCGAAATAATCAATATCAGGGAATTCTTTTACTATTTTAGCTGGTAATGTTAACTGATTTTTTGATGTTTTTTTTGCAAGCATTCCTTACCTCCTTACAGTAAGGATATGATAGCTTATCATAATATTTTATCAATAAATATTTTTTATAAAAAAATATAAATTTTTTTTGGCTTTACAAGCGGTGCTGTTTTTTCTGCATTTTATTTTTATACATTAAAGAATCAGCCAACGATAATACCTCATCTAAAGATGAAGAACTGTCGCCAATAAATATACTTCCCACACTGAGTGAAATAGTATACATGCGAAGACCTTTCTTATTAAATTCATCAGCATTTTCAATCAATCGTTGCTGCATCATTTCCATAAAATGCTTTTCACAGTCAATCGTAAGAACCGCAAATTCATCACCACCTAACCTTCCAATGATATCCGAATCCCTGAACGATAAACGCAAAATTCCAGCCACATCAATCAACGCTTTATCGCCTTCATGGTGTCCCATGGTATCATTGATTGTCTTCATATTGTCCATATCAATATAGAAAAGTGCTATGCCTTTGCCGCTGCGTTTGCTTAATTTCAATTGTTGCTCAGCTAACATGGTAAACCCACGACGGTTATACAGGCCCGTTAACTCATCTTTAATTGCCAGTTCTTTAAGCTTATCCCGTAACATGACTATGGGCGTAATATCTGTGGCAATACACACTATGCGTTCTAATTTTCCCACTGCATTATATACATTTGATGTAGTTATGGTTATATGGGTATCATGGCCTTCTCTATTTATTATACGTATTTCAAAGTTGCTAACATCACCCTGCTGAATAAGTTCAACAAACTGGCGTATTTTTCTTTTATCCTCATGAGGATGGAGGATACTTCTAAACCAGTGAGTACCTTTGAGGTTTTCCAGGGTATATCCTGTCAAATGAACAAAATAGTCATTTACAAATACAATATCACCGTTGACATTCATTTCAACCACCGCTGCAGGGATTCGATTAACCAGATGGCGATAGCGCTTTTCAGATTCAGCTAAGGCAATTTCCATGTGTTTGCGCCGCGTAACATCCCGTACAACCACCATGACCCTGTCTTTTATCATGGGTACTAATCTTGCCTCGCGCCAGCGTGTTTCCCCTTCAATGTCAATGGGATATTCTATACCAACAATCTTATTATATGTAAATACTTCATTTAATGCATTGCGATATAACTCGGTTATATGTTCAGGCAGTATCTCATAATATTTTTTACCAATTACCATATCTTTAGTAGCATATAACTTCATTTCCTCACCAGACTGGTAATCCTGTATAATGCCATCCTTATCAGCAACAATATACATGTCGGGGAACGCTTTGACTATTGCTTTTAAATTGGTGGTACTTTTTAAAAGTTCTATCTCCATCCTTTTTTGTTCGGTGATATCTTCACCCGAACTCATAGTACCAATAATGTTGCCAAGAGCGTCAGTCAGTACAGTGTTATGCCAGGCAATCAAGCGCAAACTCCTATCTTTTGTCACAACTGGATTTTCATAAAATTCTACTGGCTGTATATTGCCTTTCATCAATTCAAAATAAACGTTACGCACATCTTCACGCATATCCTGAGGCACACACGTATCAAACCAGTCTTTGCCAATGAGCTCTTCATATGCATATCCTAATATTTGGCAGGCTTTTTTATTTGCCAAGGTAATGGTTCCCTTTTCATTGAGTATTACCATCATATAGGGGGATATATCTAAATACTTCTGGAAGGTATCACGCTGTTCTTTTATCTGATCCTGGAACTGCTTCTGTTCGGTTATATCATTAAACAACAGTACACAATATGATGTGCCATTTAAGGAATACCGTGAAATGACAAACTTAAACCAGTGCGGAATACCAGCAAGGTAAATAGTATTTTCAAGCGTTATAGTTTCAGCTTCATTGTGAATAATTTTTTCAATAGCAGAATGCAATAGCATTTGGAAGTTATGGTCAAAACATTCTATCTGATTGCAAAAATCAAAGAAATTTTTTTCTGTAACCTGCGCAGGTTTAAAATTGGTCCCCTGCACGGTATTTATAAATTGCAGCCAAACTTTATTGGCAAGAACAATAGCACTGTTTTGGTCCAGAACAACTATCTGTCGTGGAATATTATCAAGAATAGATTGCAACAATTTATAATGTTTTTCAATATCTGCAAATTTTTCTTCAGCAATAAGGCAATAATGTTCATCATCTATATGCACAATGGAAACATTTATTTTCTCCGAGTTATGCAGTACAACATCTGTAACTGTTACCACCTTTTTAGTGTGGTCAAGCTTCTGTGTTACTTTATGTATTTTCTGTGCATCAGCAAAGACTGCGCCAACCGTGAAGCCAACCAGCTTATCCAGAGGCATGGATACAATGCTGGCAAAGGATGTATTGGCGGTAACTATCGCCCCCTGTTTTGTAAAAACAATAAGAGGTTGATTGATATACTCAAGGAAGGCAAATTGTTTTTGTGTATGAGTTTTCATATACATCCAGCACTGGCAAACATTGTTAGATACAGTATAGTAAATATGTTATAATGCAAATGAATTTTTTGAAAATGTACATGCATTGGCGATAGCTCATAGAATTATACTACTTTTTTATTATAATTCTTATTTAATTGTAACAATTACAAAATAATATTTCAAGAAAAAGTGGTGATAAAAACAACATTGTAGAATATTTCATTGCTGACAACTGGTAAATATTTAATGTATCAAAATTTGCATGCTCGATAGTATGCTCTGACCCCAATCTTCATATAAATAGAAGGGGCGTCCCAAAAGTCGTTTCGATACAAATTCTGCAACGCTCATTGAGTAATTTTGCCAGATTTTGCGGCAAAATTGTATCGAAATGAGCCAATATTACATTATAATGTTTGCAAAATTTACTCAACGACCTCTTTTGGGACAGCCCCTCTTTGTTGCTATAATATTTAATTTTATTCTAATGGTGCACCAGTAAAAATATATTCATTGGCTTTAACTACTGCTGCTTCTCCATCAAGGATGTAGTCAACCATGCCAAAAAATTTCTTGAACTCAGCACCAAGGAAGAACTGTGATGACAATACTTTTCCAGTATAATACGCAGCTTCACTATTATCTGCCAGTAATACTGTGAGATCATCACCTTTCCTGTCGCCCACTATTTCCTTCATCTTTGGCTGTGTAGCCGAAAGCATCCATAAATGCAGCCACGCTAATGTAAACATGGACAGTGCCTGCTGCAATGGCGTTGCATTGGCAAAGATATGCAAGAATTTGCCAGCAGCCATCTGGTCTTTTAGATAGTTGACCACTGTATCAACTTTTTCAAGACCCTTCTGGACTATAGCGACATATTTATCATCTACAATACCCTTAGCCCTGTCAATAGTTTCCTGTACCCGTTTTTTGAATACAGTGTAATTATACTGTTCAGGGTTCATAAGTATTTTACGCATTGTTAAGTCCATTGACTGAATACCGTTGGTACCTTCATATATTGAAAGTATCTTTGCATCGCGTGCAAACTGCTCAGCAGGATAATCAGAACAGAATCCATAACCACCATATACCTGAATGGCCTCGGCTGTTACTTTCCATGCATTATCAGTATTACCAGCTTTTGTTATTGGGATCAAAAATTCAATCATTGCCTGAGCTTCTTTTTTGGCTTCGCCATCAAGCACATGAACAAGGTCTTCCTGATAGCCAACATAGTATGTTAAAAGCCTCATACCTTCAACATACGACTTCATCCACAACAACATTCGTTTTACGTCAGGATGTTTGATTATTGTTACTTTTGGTGCATCAGGGTTAAGCATCTGTGTTACATCCACACCCTGTACACGGTTGCGTGCATATTTTATTGCATGCATATATGCAGCACTTGAAACAGCCAGCCCCTGCAAACCAACATATAGACGTGCTTCATTCATCATCTGGAACATGATCTTCATACCCTGGCGTTCCTGACCAAGCAACCAGCCTATACAGTCGCCATTATCACCAAAATTTAATGTACAGGTAGCTGAAGCTTTGATACCCATTTTATGTTCTATTCCTGAACATATAACATCATTAAATTCCAGTGAGCCATTTGGTTTTACACGGTATTTGGGCACAATAAAAATAGATATACCTTTTGTTCCAGGTGGATCTCCTTCAATACGAGCAAGTACAGGATGAATTATATTTTCGGGCATGTCATAATCGCCACCACTGATAAATATTTTCTGGCCAATAATTTTATAGGTACCATCACTCTGCCTGATAGCTTTTGTTTTAAGATTACCAACATCTGAACCTGCATCAGGCTCAGTCAAACACATGGTTCCCGTCCACTGCCCAGTAATCATCTTTGGTATATACAGGTCTTTCATTTCCTGAGTACCAAAGTTTTTTATCAAGTTAAGTGCACCTATGGTTAATGCTGGATACATTGAAAAGGCTACGCTTGCAGCGGTAAAAAACTCTGTACAACATTGGCCAATTGCCTGTGGCATTCCCATACCACCAATTTCAGGATCATTTACCAATCCAATAAAACCCGCATCATACATTGCCTGTAATGCTGGTTTATAACATTCAGGTAATATTACTCTTTTTGTATCAGGTTCATACTTAACACCAATTTTATCCCCCTCCATATTTGCCGGATATACCTGCTCCACAGCAATTGTTTCTGCAAGGTTCAATACATCTTCAAATGTATCTTTATCAAAATCAGCAAATCGCGGGTATTGAGTTAATTTATCAACACCTAATACTTCAAACAAAACAAATCGCGTATCCCGTGTATCCACCAATGGGTTTAGCGACATTACTCCAGTTGCCATAAAAAGACCTCCTGTATTACAATTTTAATATATATTTGGTGGTATTATGTTAAATACCATAATTCCTGATTTCACAATATTTTTTTTATTTATTTTGTCAATAATTTGTTAACATATAAATGATGTTCTTTGATGTTAAATTTTGTTTTTTTTATAATAACAAATTAATGAAAACAACTATCAAACAATGAGCCCCAGTCATAGCAGTGACTCATTTCATCAATAAATTATATAAAAAAAGGCAGGAAAAAAACCTGCCTTTTTTGGGTAAGACTGTATATAACATCTCTTATTCGTTTAACGCTCCGGTAAATATTTCCTCACTTGCCTTAATAACAGCAGATTCACCACTAAGGAGCGCTTCAATTTTGCCAAAGTATTTTGGAAATTCAGCACCTAAATAGAACTGTGAAGCCAATACCTTCCCACTATAGAATGCAGCTTCAGCATTATCTTTAAGTAATGCTGCTCTTTCTTCACCTTTCTTGTCGCCAACAAGCTCTTTCATCTTTGGCATTGTTATACTCAAGCTCCACAGATGCATCCATGCTATAACCAGCATATACATGGCCTGCTGTAATGGTGTTGCATTGGCAAACAGGTGGAGGAACTGTCCTGAAGCCATCTGCTGTTTCATCATTTCAATAACTTCATCCAGCTTCTGAATTCCACGCTCAACTAATGCTACATATTTATCTTCAACAACACCCTTTGCCTTATCGATGGTCTGCTGCATGCGTTTCTTAAGCACTGTATAATTGTACTGCTCAGGGTTCATCAAAATCTTTCGCATGGTAAGGTCCATTGACTGGATGCCGTTTGTTCCTTCATAAATTGCAGTTATCTTTGAATTTCTCATCATCTGTTCAACTGGATAGTCAGCAACAAATCCATATCCACCATAGCATTGCATAGCTTCTGAAGTGATTAATACTGACATATCTGAACAACCAGCTTTTTCTATAGGAGTAATTATCTCAACCAGTGCCTGTGCTTCTTTTGCTGCTTCGCCTTCTAAAAGCTGTGCCAATTCATAATTGAGGTACAGATAGTAAATCATAGCTCTCTGGCCTTCCAGATATGACTTCATCCACAGAAGCATTCTCTTGACATCTGGATGGTTAATGATGGTTACACCTTTTGCTTCAGGATTAAGCATCTGAGTTACATGTACACCCTGAACACGGTTCTTACAATATGTAACTGCATGCATGTATGCTGCTGAAGCACATCCATGAGCCTGAAGACCAACACCCATACGAGCATAGTTCATCATCTTGAACATGATCTTCATACCCTGGCGTTCCTGTCCAAGTAGCCAGCCAATACAGTTATTATTATCACCAAAGCTTAAGGTACAGGTTGCTGATCCTTTGATACCCATCTTGTGCTCAATACCAGCACATGTTACGTCATTGAATTCACCCAATGATCCATCAGGGTTTACTCTGTATTTGGGAACTATAAAAATAGATATTCCTTTTGTTCCGGGTGGGTCTCCTTCAATTCGTGCTAATACCGGATGAATCATGTTTTCATAATAGTCATTGTCGCCAGAAGAAATAAATATTTTCTGTCCATAGATCTTGAATGTACCATCAGGCTGTCGGACTGCTTTTGTCTTCAATGCTCCAACATCAGAACCTGCATCAGGCTCAGTTAAACACATTGTTCCGCCCCATTTTCCTGAATACATATTTGCAAGGTACATATGTTTCTGCTCTTCGGTGCCAAATGCCTCAATAAGCTCTGCAGCACCATGAGTTAATCCAGGATACATCAATAATGGGTAGTTAGCAGAACAGAAAAATTCATTACATGCCCAGGAAATTACCTGTGGTATACCCATACCACCCCACTCATCTGATACATCCATTCCACCAAAACCGGCTTCATAAAATGCATCAAGTGCTGCATGATAACATTTGGGAATAGATACCTTTTTGGTTGCTCCGTCATAATGGCAACCTTCTTTGTCCCCTTCAGCAAATGTAGGATAAATCTGCTCAACAGCCATAGTTTCTGCTAAATTGAGCATGTCCTCAAACATATCCTTGTCAAATGAAGAGTACTTTGGAAGCTTTGTCAGCTGCAATACATCCATCATTTCATAGAGGACAAAGCGCACATCCCTTGAATCAACCAGTGGATTTAACGCCATAAAAAACCTCCTGCTTTTAAATTATAACAAATGTTAAAATATTACACATTCAGGTGTATGTTAAGATATTATTCACATACACACAAATTCATAGTAACGCTACAATACAGTATTTTTCTGTCAATAATGAAAATATATTTTTTTGTATAATTTATTTCAAACATACGAAAAAATATATTTTATCGTCTTAAAACTGATATGCACATATTTAGTAAATTGTAATAATGCTCTGTAATAATGCTCTGACCCTTTTTCTTATTTTTTCTTACACCCACCCAAGTATCATGGAATACTTCTTTCGGTAATACTCCTCATACCGCATAAACTTTGCTACCCTCTCAGCAAACGTCTTCCCCAGTTGCACAAAGTAATCATGATG
>JARYLT010000104.1 GCA_029907515.1 Spirochaetota bacterium
GATTTATCTGATCTGAGATATCCTTGATTATCTTTACTATATTTGTCATCTCTCCTGAACTGGTATGTATGTTAGTGATACTTGTATCCATGCCGTTCAGTAATTCAGCACCCAAACGAGCATGAGTTTCTATTGAAGCGGTCAGCTGTAGTGCATTGTTGATTTCCTGTTCCATCCGTGAAACAAGTGACGATAGTTCCTCTGTACGCCGTGTAAATGAATTGATGCTGTCATACTGATAATTTGCACTGTTTGACACATTTTCAACACCAGCCGAAATTTCTTCAATGGTTGCCGTTATCTCTTCAGCTAAAGCTGCCTGGTTTTGTGCATTTACTGAAAAATTTTTGGAAGTGTCCGATAGCTCATGGGAAGCCACTGCCAGCTTGAGCGAAATATCCTTTACCGCTTCCAGCAGGTCTTTGATACGCATCAATTGATCCCTGTTTTCAAGCTCTTCCTGTAATTTTTGGATTGTTGTATCCATGAGTCTTAACAGCAGATAGCTTATAGCAGTAATTATTATCAATTCAAAAGTAAAATCAACAATAGCAACCGTTTTTACCTTACCTGAAATAAGGTCGGTACGTATAAATGAAATAATTGCAAATACAAGCGACACAATAGCTACTGTTATAACCATGCGGCGTGAACAAAACAACGCGCTGAAGATAATAAAAATTAAAAACTGATAGTTGGTAAGAATGATCCCTTCATTATGTGCCATTGTGCCAAAATTTACCAGAAGCCCCAATGCAATTACTGAACCAATCACCGAAATATTTGCTGCCCATGAATAATTACCTGCCCGCAATAGTAGAGTAGCAATGGTTAAAAAAATAAGTATGGCACATAAAACTGCATTAATAAATGAAAATAGTGGACGTGTTGCCATTAGATTTTGTGCAACAAGAAAAAATAATACCAGAACAATGCATACTGTTAAAAAATAAGAAAGAGTTTTAGCACGCTGCTGCATTATAAACGAAGCATCGCTATATTTTGCAAGTACATTCCTCATTACATCCATAGATACTATCTCCTGAAGTAGTTTGTTGATTTTTTATGCCATGTGTAAGTTTCCGCATTGCAATACTATATCTCGTTAAAACAAATGCAATACTATTTATTCTATACTTTAGATTTTATCAAGTAAAATATAGTATGCTTACCCCAGACAACTGCGGCATGAGTATCTTCACTTATATATTATTTAAAGCAATGATTCTTTAATTAAAAAAACTATTGCTAAATAATTTTATGTTTGACTTATATTTTTACATGTTGTATTTTTTAGTTGTTTACATATAACTGATATGTCAACTCACCATGAAAAATTTTTAATTCTATTCAAAAAAGGAGGAAAGTATGGCTGGTAGCTTCGATTTTTCACAATTTATTAATGATTCAAAAGCAACAGTATTAAGTCCTAAGGATTATTTTTCATCAATGGCTAAAGAAGGTGGCCTTGTTGAACCCATTATCAAAGCAGTTTTGTACGGAGTAATTTCAGGCGTTATCTACTTTATTTTTACATTACTCAACCTTTCTGCCTATACCATGTTTGGCACAGGTGCTGCCATGGCTTTAATTGGACCTGCCATCTTCGCAATTATTGGGCTTTTTATTGGTGGCGTCATTATGCTCATTATTTCAGCAATATGCGGCGGCAATACTGCCTTTGAAGCAAATGCCCGAGTTGTGGCTGCATTAATGGTTCTTGGTCCTGTTCAGGCATTATTTTCATTTTTAACAAGCATCAGTTTTTATTTGGGGCTTATAGTATCAGCGTTAATTGCACTGTATGGCCTGTACCTTACCTTTATTGCACTTGTGAACGCGTTAAATGCTAAAGAAAATGTTGCAAAGATAGTCATCGGTATCCTTGCTGTATTGTATGTTCTTTCCCTCTATGGTTCATTTAAAGCATACAGATTTGCAGGACACATGGGTGAACAGATGTTAGAACAGACCGAAAAGCTCTCTTCAGAACAACAGAAGGCTTTAGAACAGTTACAGCAATTACAAAAATCATTAGAAAAGCTTGAACAGGAACAGAAGGAATAATCTTACAAAAGACCCCCTCTTAAAAAGAGGGGGTCTTAGTATTTATATCTTTTTTACCTTATACCCTGCAGCAAGCGCTACGTTTACATGAATCACGCCGTCATTCAAACTCTTAAAAGGATAGCTATCATCAATAACGGGAAGATTATCAGCATCGTGTTGTGTCTTAATAACTGACCCTGCAGGTACATATCTGCCATCAGGTATGGTCACTCCCATAATCAGCGATTTTGGTTCCACCACACAGCCTTTGCCTACTCGTGCCCTGAATACAAGACTTTGCATTCCTATAAAGGAACTATCGCCCACAAACGCCGGACCGTGAATCTGCACCTGATGAGCAAGTGACACACGAGTACCAACATATACGGCATATTTTTTACCACTTACTTCCACCAGATTTTTTTCTACCGGATGACCATGGTGTTCTGTTTCAAGGGCATGAATGATAACACCATCCTGGACATTTGAATCATCGCCAACATAAATGGGCTGCCCTTCATCCCCCCGCACAGAAGCAAACGGTGCTACCATAACATTTTTCCCAAGTATCACATTCCCAATAACCGCAGCAAGAGGATGCACATAGGCTGATGCATCGATGACCGGTGTGTATTCCCTGCTTACAAAATCGGTTTTTACATTTTCATGAATCATAGATCCTCCAAAATTGCATTTTTAATTATCCCTTATGTACCATTACAATCTGTCAACATAATTTATATTGTTTTTTTAATGAAAGAAAAAAGCGTTGATGAATATGCATATAATTATTTAATTATACTCTGTATACAGGATATGGTATGTTTAAACAATTTTTACATAAGCATGGCATCAGCAATATAACGCTGCTTGCCACTGAATCGCCGTTGCATCAGCGGATCGTGAGTTATCTTTCACGCAATCATATAACATATACTGTAATTGCCACTGATGACCCTTTGCCTGATACACATTCCCTTTTAATACTACCCTTGAGCATGCATACCATTACACCAGTAATTGATATCTTACAAAAAATGCTTACATCTACATATACCCCGCTTTTACTGTTTGCTACCGATTTTCCCATAACTACCCGATTTAAAAAACGTTTTAGTATTGCAGGAATTATCGGCATACTTGAACTGACAGAACGCCCTCACTTCATCACGTTAGAAACTCAGTCGCTGCAGTCAAATCCCACAGCTTCACTGAATGCGTTAATTTATACAACTGAAAATCTGATTTCACGCAATATATATAAATTGCTATCGCAAAACATTTTATATAATGCTCTTGTTAAACTGCATCCATCGGTAGTGTGCATCACCACATTACAGGGAACAATAATATATTACAGAGCTCACCGACAATATTTTACCCGAAACAATAATATTAAAAAATTATTGTACGGGAAAAAAATTCAGGAATTAACCACACAACCGGAAAAGATAGAACATCTGTTCTCATTAATTGACCGCAATATTGAACAGCGTGAATCAGAAATAACTTTCAGAATGAATAATACTGACACCACACTGCTTGTGACGGGCGAAAAAATTAAGCTGTATGGTGATCTGGAATTTTACCTGCTTATTGGTATAAATATCACCACTCAACGTAAAGCTGAGGACATGCTCATTTCGTCTGAGCTAAGGTATCGTACGCTGGTTGAAAATCTTCCTGATGGGCTGTCACTTTCAAAAGGGGATATGCTTTTATATGCTAACCCACAATTTTTTAAATTATTCAATTTCACCACGGAAACTCTGATTACGGATGTTAACCTTAAATCACTCATCCATCCCGATGACTGGGCAGCACTTTATGAACTCCTACAAAAACCCATTGGCAATGTAGCAACTATTAATGTCAAAGCCTATACCGCTACCGGTAAACCGCTGATACTTGAGCTTAGCATCTTAAGTTTTATGGGCGATAGTTCCTTATATCACCAGATTTACTGGCACGATATAACGCAAACACGCCAGCTGTGGGATAAGATACTGCAGTCTGAACGATTGTCTGCTATAGGGGAAATGGTTTCAGGCATTACCCACGAATTCAACAATATTCTCACCAGTATTCAGGGCTACATCCAGTACACTCTAAATAATCCTGATGATATTGAAGCCAATACAAAGGCCTTTAAGGTTATTGAAAAGATGACCGAACAGGGCCATGCCATCCTTAAAAATCTTTCCATGCTTACTCGTAAGGACATTACTAATAAAGAACGCCATAACATAGCGGATCTCATTAATGATATTGTACGTATACAGGAAAAAATATTAATAAAGGACAACATCACTCTGATAAAAAAATTTATAAAAAATCCAGTGTGTTATGTGGATGCCGGCCTTATACAGCAAGTATTTTTAAACATACTGCTTAATGCAGTACATGCTATACGGCCAAAAGGTCATGGAACTATCACCATTACTGTTGATGAATCAAATGGCAATGCAATTATTAAAATCCATGATACCGGTACCGGAATTGACCCAAAAATTCAGGATGAAATTTTTAATCCTTTTTTTACAACCAAAACTGGAACACATAACATCGTTGGCACAGGAATGGGGTTGTCCATTTCCAAAAATATCATTGAACAGCATAACGGGAGGATCTGGTTTCATAGCATCCCTGACAAAGAAACTGAATTTATTATAGAACTTCCTATATATAAAACCGCATATCTACCAAAGGAGTTGGAGGCTTCTTCGCAACCAAAAGATTTAAGCAACCTTACCGTGTTAATAGTCGATGACGACGATGCAATCCGTGATCTTTTTAAAACACTTCTACAATCGTTAGGCATATCCGCTATTACATTTGCAACTAATGGCTATGAAGGGTACTCCCTGTGCAAAGAAAATCAGTATGATATTGTATTTATGGATGTATCCATGCCTGTACTTTCTGGCATAGATGCATACAAAATGATAAAAGATGAAAATCCCAGTCAGAAGGTTGTATTTATCACCGGTATTTTTTATGAAGACCAGATTAAAGAGTTAGTTGACAAAGAACAGGCATTTGGCTACATTAAAAAGCCATTTGACATAAAAGAAATCAAATCATTGTTATTTACAATAGCATCACATCGATAATACCTGGAGAATGAAATTGATTATAGATACTTTTTTCAAGGGAGAAAACCTATGAAACCAAAAATTGATGTTGGCATAATTGGAGGCTCGGGCCTGTATCAGATTGAAGGGGTCACTATTCTGGATGAAGTAAAAGTAAAAACACCCTGGGGCATGCCTTCAGATGCTATTACCATTGCAGAAGTTGGCGGAGTTAAAGCTGGATTTTTACCTCGCCATGGCCGTGGACATTTTATCCTGCCTCATGAGATTAACTATCGAGCAAACATTGCATCACTCAAAATGCTGGGTGCAGGTCAGATTGTGGCATTTTCTGCTGTAGGAAGCTTAAAAGAGCGCATCAAGCCACTTGATTTTGTCATACCCAACCAGATTATTGATCGTACAAAATCACGTATTTCAACCTTTTTTGGTGATGGGATTGCAGCACATATTGCCTTTGCTGACCCATTCTGCACTAGACTTCACGAATTAATACTTGTTGCAGCACAAAAACTGAATATACCCATGCATACCAATGAAACGCTTGTTTGCATGGAAGGACCAGCATTTTCTACCCGTGCTGAAAGCCACCTCTACCGCTCATGGCAGGCAGGAGTGATCAACATGAGTACATTACCTGAAGCCAAGCTTGCCCGCGAAGCTGAGATGTGTTATGCAGTAATCTGCATGAGCACTGATTATGATTGCTGGAAGGAAGATGAGGAGCATGTAACTGTTGATATGGTTGTTAATAATCTTAATAAAAATGCTTCAAATGCCAAAGCCCTTATAAAAGAATTAATACCATTGCTTACCAAAGAAAGGGATTGTGGATGCAAGGAAGCAATTAAATATGCAATTATCACCGATCCCCAAAAGCAAAGCAGCAAACAAAAGAAAAAACTAAAAGCAATATTACCTAATTACTTTTCTTAAACAGTATGATGCTGGGTGCTGTCATGGCAGGTGGCTGTGGTATCATTTGCCATGGCAGCATACAAGTCGTGTGCCATTTGCAGAAGTGTTTCCTGATTATTCAATTCAGGGTTGTCAAGTACTTGTTCCAGTAACTCATTAAGAATTTTGCCTATTATTGGCCCGGGTTTCAATTTAAGATGTTCCATCAAAATATATCCATCTATATCTAAGTCCTTAACAGTAAAGGCATTATCTTTTTCTATTACTTTTTGAATATGTCGTTTAAGCTTTTTGATAGGTTCAGGTAATCCATCTCTCATTCCATTGCCACATCTGTCAGCAAGGCGCAATAGAAATAGATCATCAAGATTATCTAACCCAACCTTTCGTATAAAACGGCGGACAGCTCCATCTGTCCAGTCATTTGTATAATGAAACATGTGGTTTACGATAAGATTGGTGACATACTCTATTTCGTCATTGGAAAATTTTAGCCTGCGCATGATCTTGCGTGCAATTTTGGAACTTATCACCTCATGATTGTAAAAGGTATAATCACCATCACTGCCTTCACGTCGTGTAGGGATTTTACCAATATCATGCAGCAATGCTGCAAGGCGGACCAATGGTTTTTCCTTTGGTGCAGCATCACAGGAATAAATGCTGTGATAATAAATATCGTACATGTGGTATTTATTCTGTTCCATTCCAAACCCTTGCGATAGCTCAGGCATACAAAGATCAAGCAATCCTGTAACGCGTAAATATTCAAATCCCTCAGAAGGTTTATCCGCTTCAAGCATTTTCTTTATTTCATCGCGTACCCGCTCTACAGATATCTTTTTTGCTATATCCAGTACTTGTGGAATTGCTTCCAGTGTTTTCTTATGAATGCTGAAATGTAGTTTTGCAGCTAACCGGCATGCTCTGAATGGTCGTAATCCATCCTCGCTGAAACGCTGAAGGGGATCCCCTATAGTGCGAATTATCTTTTTTTCAATATCATCCATACCTCCCACATAATCAATGATTTTGCTGGTGTTGATATCATAGGCAAGGCCATTTATGGTAAAATCGCGGCGTTCAACGTCCTCCTTAAGAGTTTTTGAAAAAACAACTGTATCAGGATGTCTGCCATCAGTGTATTTACCATCAGCCCTGTATGTAGTTATCTCATACTGAGCATAGTGCATAAGAACTGTCACCGTGCCATGTTTGATACCTGTTGGCACAACTTTTTTAAACAGCTTCATTACATCTTCTGGATGCGCATTGGTTGCAAAATCATAATCATACACAGGTATCCCCAATATAAGGTCACGCACAGAACCACCAATTAAATAACATTCATGCCCATTGCTGGTTAATGTTGTACATATGGCCTTAATTTCTTTAGCTACTCTTGGAGGAATTGCTAATGTTACGGTATACGTCTTCATAAAATGTGCTGCTTTACTCCAGTATCCTGTAATTGCCGCCATGTTTTAAGCAACAGGGCCATGGCATACTCAGCATGCGACCACATGAGCGGGATTGCAAAGGTAAGATAGCGTACAGATCCCGTTTCAATTCTTCTTTTTATCTGATCATAGGAATTTTTCATATGATTGAGTTCCTCAACAATCAAATCGTAGGTTATTCCGTCAACCATAATATCAGGTGCAAATTCCTTGTTCACATCACTTCCAGGCAACCACTCCAATGTCATAAATTCATGAAATCTATCAGGCGTGGTCAAATGCTCACACAAATAGCCATCAGTGCTATAGCTATCTATAATATCCATAATTGTATCACCTTTTTCAACGTTCCCTGTAAAATAATAATACTGTGCCAGCATTGCTGTATACTGTACCCAGGGGCCATTACCTGCATGTACATGAGTATTGGGATCCTCAATAAACGGCAGGTATCGTTGGAGCATCCCCAAATCAGGGTCCCACAGGGTATCCTCGAGAAATTTCATTGTGTTAATAAAAATCTCATCTGCCTTAAAAATATCCGGCACTATCCCTGTACCAAAGAAAAACGGGCTCATTAATGTTATATCAGGGCGCAAATCGGCCTCACCATCAGGTTTAAGCCTCCGTATAAGCCTGTCCCCAATGGTAAAAACGTTTTTAACAATGGTGCCAAATCCCTCTTTCAGTACAAAAGCTTTTTCAAATTTAGTTTCACAGTTAAATTCTTTTGCCACCTGCTCAATTAAAAGCAACATGCAGTAATATGCATAATTAACCCATATTGAATAACCTTCTTCTATTGCTGATTCATGGATGGATGTTGTGGAATAAAATAGATGTATTTCATTACGATAGTACCGTTTAACCGCAAACATTGCCCCTTTATAAATTGCCTCAATATATGCTTCACTATCATGAGGAATATGACCCCTGTTTTTGGCTGTAAGCAGGTATCTGCACAAAATGGATACACCATGCGCCACATTGTCTTCCTGCTTGTAAATACTTTTATCAGCCGCATCAAGCCCATACCGCTGACCCCAGTATCCATCGTCACGCTGGCAATTGTAAATAAATTTGGCAATACCGGCAAGAAGTCTAAATGCAATATCTTTTGAACGCAACCTGCTCATTGCAATACGGTACAGCATTCGAGTTGCACAGGCACTATCGCGCGGATATACATAGGGATACCGTGAATCTGGTAACGTTGCAAGCAGGGCACTCCCTTTTGGTGTTTCAAACGTACATTGTGCAATAACATCAATATGCTTATTTATTGCCCTATTTAATTCTATAAGCTTTTTTGATATAAATGCTTCATTGCTGTCAAAAAGTTCATGCCCTGTCACCCGCTCAAGTGCAACAGCCTGAATAGTATTATAGACATCAACATGACGCGCTATAATGGAATCAAAATCATTTTTATCAATCTTCAGCAATTCACAGTCATCGTTAGCTATAACAGTAGCATTCCGAGGTTCACCCAGTACCAGGGCCATCTCACCAAAAAAATTACCCTCAGCAAGTAACGATATGAGTTCCTCATTTTTATTCATTGCTCTGTAAACACTCACATCCCCTTTTCTTATTAAAAACAATGCATCCCCAACATCACCCTGTTTAAAAATCACATCTCCTTTTTTGACGTGTACCAGCCTGACAACATCCAGTATTTCATTGAAAACCTCTTCGCGCAGATGTGTAAAAATTGGTATGGACCGCAGATTGTTACGCATTTTCCGCTGCAAAAAGGCATTATTGAGTTTTTCATAAGTTGCAGCCGAAGATGCAATAATTTTTGTTAATTCCTGCTTCCCAATTGCAAGTAAAATACTATCAGTAAATGCTATCGCCGTACTTTCCCGTGGCTCATTTCGGATTACAATGTCCTCACCAAAAAAGTCTTCAGGCCCCAATGCATATAACTCCAGTTTGGTATAATCAGGCGTAATAATAAATACTGATATTTCTCCCGAAAGTACAACATATAACCACTCATTGTATCTTCCATGCCTGCTGATAATTTCATCTTTTGCATACTGATGAATGAATATGCCATCAACTATCTCCTGTAAAACCGCTTCAGGGACATCTTTAAAGAATGTTAAAGACTTTACCGCCTCAACAGGCGATACCTTTTGCAAAAGAGGGAATTGCTTCATTGTCCCAATAAGTTCACTGATAGTAAATATCTTCATATAATTACCTTTCATTGATTTTTGATTAATTTTACTTAATAATAGAGTATTATAATGACAATTGCAAGTATAATTGAAGTTCCGTTCTACTTAATATCTGATCCGGGATCAGGGCGGGCACTTATTTCTTTTGAATGTTTTGATTCATGATTGAACATGGTATCAGGCTTATATGAATCATAGGCAGTCACTGCAAAAAAATACAGAATATTGTTCTTTAATACCGGAAACGTTAAAAACCCTTTTGTATCATTGGCACGGTTTTCTTCAATGACATCATTTGTTAGTGTTACTGTAATATATCCATTTGTGTCCGATAGATCATTGGAAATGCGTTTGCCATTAACAGTTCGTATAATGCCATCGTATTGTTTGCTTTTAACGCCATAGTAAATGTTATACCCCAGTATATCGTACTCTACGTTCTTCTTCCACTTCAGCGCGACCATATTGTTACCAACCGAATCAACAGTGACAAAAATGGGTGGTTGCGGGGCTGTATCTAATGCATACTGCAACCCAATATTGTAGATAACCGGCGCATTTGATCCATCGGGTGAAGCTATTAAATGTGCCCGCCACTGATAGAATTTGCCTCTGAGATATTCATTGCCAACCCTGTGCAGATATATATTTTTTTGCTTATTTGTTATTCTATACCATTGTGGTGTTTCATCATTTGCTTTGAAGAACGCATCACTGATTCTAAATTCCATCCATATATATGTGGATGGGGGCATCTTTTCATCCCAGGCAAAAAGCGTTACCATTGTCCCATAATCCGGGAACGTATATACAGGGCTTGTGATGATACCCTCCCGGTTTATAGTATCCCTCTGATTATAGGTTATAGCCTTAAATTGTGTTTTTGCTATTTCAGTCTCTTTTTCTAAATCCAGAATATATCGCTGGGCAATCCTTACTTTGTCTAAATATCCATAAAAATGTTTGCCAACTACAGCAACCGGTATGTCCTGACATACAAACCGTGGCACCATAACATCAACAAACGGCTCACCACTTTCAGTACAAAAAATAGTTTCTACAACATCCCCATTTATCATAGTTTCTAATTTTCCCGATATTCTGTCAAAACTAACCGCAATATGGTACCAGGTGTTTAATGCAAGTGACGGTGAACGGTGACAGAAAACATCAACCGGAACATTATCCTTTTTATAAAACATCTTGTAAAATCTGATGGCAAGCTTATCATTAACACACACAATCTCAAAACCCTGTTTACCGCCTGAATACCCAATTCGCGAAAGAACTACTGCCAGGGGACTGTATTTGGTAAGCTTCAGTTTTGCCTCAATGGTAAATGATCCTAAATCGGTACAGTTTGTTAACCAGTTATTCTTTGCAGTTTGTATTTCAATACGGTGGTCTTTGTGAAAAAAATATGCACATCCTTCGTTTTCAATATCTTCTTTTGTATATGTATACTGTGCATATCGTATTGCATAATGGCCAGAATCATCCTTGACCATGGCAGGGAAATCCTTATCAAAGGTAATCAATAAATCAGTAACCAGTGGATTGACGGATTCTTTATAATTTATTTTTGCGATAGTAAATCCTGATTGGTTCCCCTGCAATTTAATTTTTTTTACATTAAACAGGTCCAACCCATTAGAAGTAAACATGATCTGGTAGGTGGTATCATACGTCAGCGCAATACACAACACCGACAGAATAATAATACCTGTAATAGCATAATATTTTTTTATATTGATCTTTTTCATTCCATTATTTCTATTTGTGCAATTTTATCTAACCTTCGCTGATGGCGGCCACCTTCAAATGTGCCTTGTAAAAATGCTGCTGTTATGTGAATAGCTAAATCCATCCCAACAACCCGCGCGCCCAGCACCAGAATATTTGCATCATTGTGCCTTCGTGCCATGGTAGCCATAAACTCATTGGTACACAGGGCAGCACGAATGCCTTTATACTTATTGGCAACAATGGATGCACCTATTCCTGTACCACATAGTGCTATGCCATAATCTACTTCCCCTTTTTGCACCAGTTCAGCAACTAATTTAATATAATCAGGATAATCGCATGATTGAGTTGTATCAGTGCCAACATTAATAAAATCATGCTCTTTAAAATGCTGCATAATATATTGTTTTAACTCAACGCCTGCATGATCATTGCCAATTGCTATTTTCATATACAATTCACCTGCTAAAATCGTGCGTTTCCCGGTGTACGGGGAAATGGTATTACATCGCGAATATTCTGCATACCGGTAATAAACTGTATTGCGCGCTCAAACCCCAGGCCAAAACCAGCATGTGGTGCCGAACCAAATTTCCGTATATCCATATACCACCAGTAATCATCAGGGGCAAGTCCCATTTCTTTCATACGTGTTATCAACACATCGTATCTGTCCTCGCGCTCACTTCCACCAATAATCTCGCCAACACCCGGCACCAGTACATCCATTGCCCTCACAGTGTTATTATCGTCATTGAGTTTCATATAAAAAGCTTTTATTGTCTTTGGGTAATGTATAACTATTATTGGCTTTTTGAAATATTTTTCAGTTAACCAGCGTTCGTGTTCAGTTTGCAGGTCCATCCCCCAGTGTACCGGAAATTCAAATGACTCTTTGGATTGCTGTAATTTTTCAATGGCTTCTGTGTATGTAACTATCTCAAACGAACTGTTAACAATTAATTCTAGATTCTGGATAATGCCCGGCTTTATCCGTTCATTAAAAAACTGCATATCCTCCTGGCATTTCTCAAGCACCCATTTAAAAATAAAACGCAAAAATTCTTCTGCCAATGAACAATCATCTTCAAGGGTTGCAAATGCCATCTCAGGCTCAACCATCCAGAACTCAGACAAATGGCGCGTGGTATTGGAATTCTCGGCTCTGAATGTAGGCCCAAATGTATAGATATCACCAAGCGCCATGGCCAGCAACTCCCCTTCAAGCTGTCCACTAACCGTTAAAGCTGCCTTTGCACCAAAAAAGTCCTTGGTATAATCAATTGCACCATTGACCATCGGCAAATTATGTAAATCAAGTGTCGTCACCTGAAACATCTCACCAGCGCCTTCACAATCGCTGGTGGTTATAATGGGTGTATGCACATACAAAAATCCCTTTTGCTGGAAGAATGTATGAATG
>JARYLT010000105.1 GCA_029907515.1 Spirochaetota bacterium
ATATATATATTATAAAATAGACTTTCAAATGTTTTATTAAGTAAAAAATACATTTTATAATGAGAGGTGATGTTATGGCAGCATTTCAACACAGTACAGGCACATTTATTGGTAAAGGCGGTATAGAAATATTTTTCCAGCAGTGGGAAGTAGCCAACCCAAAAGCAGTTCTCGTTATCATCCATGGCCTGGGAGAACATTCAGGACGATATGGTAACCTCATCGATGCTTTACAGACTAAGGGAATTGCAATCTTTGGGCTTGACCACAGAGGTTTTGGCCGAAGTGGGGGCAAGCGGGGTCATGTTGATAGTTTTATGGATTATATCTATGACATGAAGATCTTTGTCAACATGATCAGGGATAAACATCCCAATAAACCTGTTATTATGTTAGGGCATTCAATGGGTGGCGTGCTTGCACTTAAATATGCACTTACCCATGCGGAAGATCTGGATGCACTCATTCTCTCTTCACCAGGTCTTGTCCCGGCTATCAAAGTCCCTGCATGGAAAAAGAATCTGGCAATATTTCTTTCGTCCAGAATTCCTTCATTAACCATGCCATCAGGCCTTGACGCAACAACTATCTCCCGTGATAAAGAAGTTGTTAAACAGTATTTAGACGACCCACTTGTACATGATAAAGTAACACCACGGTTTTATGTAGAAATGATGAATACTATTGATGAATGTATCAATCGTTGTGGAGAAATTAAACTTCCATTATTACTTTTCCATGGTACTGCAGATGCACTGGTATTAGATGAAGCAAGTAAAATTGTATATCAGAAGGCAAGTTCAAAAGACAAAACACTTAAACTTTTTGAAGGCTTATATCATGAAACGATGAATGAACTTGAGCCTGACCGCAAAAAAGTGCTTAAAGTTGTTGCTGACTGGATTGTTGCCCATGCAAAAAAAACCACCACAACCAAACCAAAAGCAGCATCAAAACCTGTAAAAAAAGCAGCACCAAAAAAAGCAAAACCAAAAAAGGTAATTAAGAGCAAACCTAAAACTTCAAAAAAAGCTAAAAAGAAATAGCTCTATAGTAAACTGCACGTTACTATTTAAAACAAACACTTAGATATACATTAATGTAATATAAAAAGCCGGGTGGGAGAGCCCGGCTTTTTACTGTGGTGTTGCGATGCTATCTCAGGTGTTATTTCAGAAGTTGTAATACTGTTTGCGACTTTGTGTTTGCCTGTGCAAGCATAGCAGTAGCAGCCTGGGTAAGTATCTGATTCTTTGTAAATTCTGCCATCTGCTCTGCCATATCGGTATCTCGTATGCGGCTTTCTGATGCCTGGATATTTTCATAGGCATTCATTAACCCCTTGGCAGCATGTTCTAATCTGTTGTAATATGCACCTAAGTCTGCTCTTTGTTTTGAAATTTGCCGCAATGCCTCATCAGCTAAACCAATAACTGCATTGGCTTTCCCTGGTGTTGATATTGATATAAATGTAAGTGTAACAGGGTTTCGTAATCCTAAAGCAGCCGTAGTCATTGTTTCAATGAATACCCTTTCGCGCTGATGCATATTAGGCCCCATGTGGAACCACATTGAAGCTGATGGATGAAGCCGTGCAAAAGCACCGGTCAATAGCTTCATTTTGTTAAATTCAGCCTGTGATGCAATACGGTCAATTTCATCAACAAGCTCTGATACTTCAACCTGAATCTGCTGTCTGTCTTCAGGTGTGTAAATACCGTTTGCAGACTGTACTGCTAAAACTCTGATTCTCTGCAGTATATCATGTACTTCCTGCAAATATCCTTCTGCAGTTTGAATCATTGACATACCGTCTTCAGTATTGCGTTCAGCCTGCCGTAATCCCTGAATCTGGGAACGCATTTTTTCGGACACGGCTAATCCAGATGCATCATCACCTGCTTTGTTGATGCGCATCCCCGATGAGAGCTTTTCCATGTCCTTGGTGATTGCCCAATCGTGAAATTTCAGCGTTCGGTGGGCAAAAATTGCGCTGATGTTGTGGTTTATAATCATGGTATCCTCCTTGAACGATATACTATCATCCGTGATAGCATTAACTATATAAATAGTTCATTCCAAAGTTCGTCTTATTGAAAAAAACGACTGAGATAGAATATTGTCATTTATAAGCTTTTATAGACGTTTATTACAATATATGTTATTATATTATAGAATTATTATTGTTTTATATAATTTAAAAAACTTTTATTATTACTGCATTATAACCGTATACTGCTTCTGTCAGCACAATTGTTCATTATTCGATATTATGTTCATAAATCATAGATGAGAAATTAATAGTGGAAATTTTTTAAAATCTTTTTCTTGAATATAAATAAACATTGGTAAATAGTGTATACTGTAATATTTCAATTGAAAAGCATCAAGAGGTTATATGAACAAACATACTGATAAGATATTTTCCCTGATTGAATCAACTCCCTTTCTATCAAACATCATAAAAAAAGGTGGCATTCAGTTAAAGTGGGTTGTGACTGTATCAATGTTAATGGTAATAGTTATTGCAGTAATAAGCTTTCTATTGATAAGTATATCAGAGACAGCCCTGATAAAAGCCAATGATAAATTATGTCAAACTATCGCCTATAATATATCCTCTTCAGAAAGTTTTTTAACTGCAGAAAAGAAACCATTAAAGCGTTCCATGATATTACAGGACATAGTGAAGGGGCTTTCAAAAACAAACATTGAAGGATTTGTCTATGCTGCCATTTATGATACTCAGGGAATTATAGCTGAAAAGAAGTATACCTATGCGGCCCATAGCAATGCAAAACTTCATGGCAAATACTACTCAAAAGATCTTTTAAAGCAATTTGAATCAATACATACTACCGTTAAAGAAAAGATTGAACTGACTATTGATTCTAAACCAACAGTATGTTACCGGTATCGTGTCCCCTTTGAGTTTTTTAAAGCCAAGATTGGAATTATTGAGATAGTTTTTACTGAAGATGCAATTCTTGGCCCGGTTCACAGGGCACGGCTGGTAATGCTCATTGTTGCAGTCATACTGTTGTCCTTAAGCATATATGCCGCAATGAAAATTGCACGGCAAATGGTAGAACCAATAGTGCAATTGACATCAGGCGTTGTACGGGTTAAAAATGGTGACCTCACTACACGTCTTACGGTAACCACACACGATGAAATTGGTATTTTGACCGAAGAATTTAATGAGATGATCAATCACCTGCGGGAAAAGCTCAAAATGGAAAAATTTGTTTCCGAATCAACTATTTCCATGATTCGTGAAAAAAGAGACGATGAACTTGATCTTGGTGGAACAAGAAAAAATATGGCATTTCTTTTCTCAGATATCAGGGGCTTTACAGCCATGTCAGAAAAGCTTCCTCCTGAAGAAGTTGTAAAAATTCTCAATGAATATCTTGATTTGCAGGCTTCCATAATTAAGAAGCATGGTGGTGACATTGATAAATTTGTTGGCGATGAAATTATGGCAGTATTTGAAGATAAAAAGAAAGCCGATAGCGCCGTTGAAGCAGCTGTTGATATCATTGAATCCATTGAAAATCTAAACAAGCAGCGATCTAAGGAAGGGAAAATAACCGTTTCTGTGGGGATTGGCATTCATATGGGTGATATTGTTCATGGAAGGATGGGTTCAAAGGAGCGAATGGATTTTACATCTATAGGGGATGCTGTTAACTTAGCAGCACGGCTATGCTCCCATGCAGATTCGCAAACCATCCTGGTATCGCAGGAAATTATTGCCAACCTCACCAAAAGAAAATTCAAAGGTAAAAAGCTTGAACCTATCAAGGTCAAAGGCAAGGAACACCCCATACCCATTTTCCAGATAACCGGTAAAGCCTGATTAATCCTGATGTATAACAGGATAAAATTCTTTTCTGATAAAGTAGCTGATCTTTCGTAAAATTTCTTTATATTGCTTTTTATTGTTCTTAATATTTTCAAACAATATTGCAGCCTGCACCAGACTATCCAGATCCGCCTCAGTTATGCCCTGAGTATGCAGTTCTGCATGTTCAGTGGTGTTAAGAATCAGGTTATATTTTTTTGCAATCTCATCCAGAATTATGATTTCAATTGAAATATCAAGATTATCGCCAATGGAATTACCAATTCGCAAAGCATGGTAGGCAAAATTATTTGTCAAAAAAGAATTGGCATCCAGCTTTTTAGCAACCAGCTCCGGGACGGTATGTGTTGCTAAATAATTATTCAAAATTTCTAATCGTTTCATTATACTATTCCCCCATCAAAAAAATTATATGCTATCAATCTTTTCCCCTCCCTCCAAACAAATAACATCGATTCCGGGATCTATTTATTAGTACCTGTATATAAATTACCGCTGTAGTACATTGTCAGTTTTTATAATCATCCAATAGGTACCGTAAAAAAGCAACAAAATAAATTAGAGTATGCTTGGTACATAAGGGGATAATGGGGGAACCATTCATTGTTCACATTAACTTTTGGTGATAGTTACTGATATATATCCTATTCTAAAGACCATGATTGGGAAAAGAAGCCTCCTTATTTTTTATTTGCAATTTTAAAACGATAATTTACAATGCTAATAAAATCTAATAATGTATATAGGGGTGCTTATGCCAAGAAAAGAGTACATTTCAGGGACTTTTTGCATCGACATTAAATGTACACATCACAAAGCTCTGGAACAATATTCTGGTGATGAGTATTTCAAACAAAAAGCTCTTCTATGCGCGGATTGTTACGCATGGAAATTTTTTACATGGCTTCGCGATCATAAGTATCGCATAATACAAACATTACCTGAGATCTCTGCTCGTGAACTGGCTGCACGCATTAAAGGCATTGATCCTGTAAGAGTTGAAGACCTGACTGAAGACGAAATATTGTGTTTATAGTATCAAGAATATAAATACGTACATTTCACAGATTTTTCAAATTGCTACGGAGGTATACAATGGTTCGTAACATAGGGATAGTTATTGTTTCTATCATTATTATTGCAATTGTACTGGATGCAATTGTGTCCATACTTTCACGGCCTCAAGCAGGCAGAAAAGCATGCCAGGATGCAGGCATCCCGTATAAAACTGTTATAGCTCACCGTGGAGCATCGTACTGGGCACCAGAAGAAACATATTTTTCATACAGTATTGCAAAAAATGTTGGTGCCGACTATTTAGAAATGGATGTGCAAAGAACTAAAGATGATGTTATTATTGTATTTCATGATGACACGTTAAATCGGATAACCAATGTTGCCGAAGTTTTCCCCGGAAGAGAAAATGATCCAATCAACAGTTTTACTATAGCGGAGCTGAAAAGGTTGGATGTGGGAAAATGGTTTAACACATCATTCCCTGAACGATCCAGGTATTCATACAGTGGGACACAAATACTTACGCTTGATGAAGTTATAGATATAGCTACATCCGATAAAGGATTATACCCCTTATATATTGAAACAAAAAGCCCCAAAAATTACCCTGGCATTGAAGAACAACTTGTCCATATACTTCAAACCCGTGGATACATAGCTAAAAATGAAAACAAAATTAATGCCCCATATGCACCAGTAATATTCCAATCATTTGAAATTGACAGTTTGCTAAAGCTTCAAAAGTTAGCACCACAGGTTCCCCGTATATATCTGATTGATGAAGATATGGTTAACCAGAAAGGATGGGATACCCTTATCGCTGAAGCAAAACAGGCACAATGTGCTGGCATCGGACCATCAGGATATTTAGGCTGGCCATGGATAACTGGCAAAGCCCACCGTAATGGGCTTCTTGTTCATATATATACCGTGAATAAAAAATGGCAGTATCGTCTTTTAGACTGGTTTGGTGCAGATGGATTTTTTACTGACAGATGTGAATTGTTGATGGAATATTATGTAAAGCCCCATAAAAAACCATTTAAGGAGATTTTAGCAAATATTGATTAAATTGGTATTCATAGTATTAAAGGTAGTTTCTGTTAAAAAACCTTTTAAGGTTAATTATAACTTTTGATTTTCACAGTTTAAACTTGCTTGAACCATACACGCATATGCACTTTATTAACAGGAAAATGGCGATAGTACATATACAAAAAGCTATATGCTGCACATTAAATGACCGATATGTAAAGTAATGGGTCACACATTTTACTTGACTATCAATATAGTATAGTATAAATTTAAAAAATACAATTTTATTTTTATCTTCTAAACAGGAGATGTTTAATGAGTGAATGGTCAATAGCTGGGAAAGGAATATTAACTCCGGATAAGTTCGTCAAGAAAGCAAGTATACTGGTCAGCGATGGTATAATCGATAAAATTGATGGCCGTAGTAGTTTTTCTATTGAAGTTGATGGCATCATTGTTCCTGGCCTCATAAACAGCCATGACCATTTACTGGGCACTTACCACCCTAAAGTTGGCAATGGACCCTATGAAAACTGGCTCCCCTGGGATAATGACCTTAAAAGTTCTCCAATATATGAAGAGCGTCAACAAATAGAAAACCGTGACCTTTATCTTTTGGGTGGCTATCGCAATCTTTTGTCAGGAGTAACAACTGTTTCAGACCATATACCCCATTTTGTCAATGAGCCATTTATTGACATACTGCCGGTTAAAGCACTGAAAAATTATGCGCTGGCTCATGCGGTTGTTTCTTTTGCATTGGCCTGGGGAGATGGCATAACACTGGAATACCAGAAGGCAGCTAAAGAGCATATACCCTTCATTACCCACTCAGGTGAGGGTTTTGATGATGAAACCCGTCATGATATTGATACATTGGAACGTTTAGGAGCGCTGGGTGAATATACCGTACTCATTCATGGAATAGCTTTCAATGAACAAGATATCAAGCGTATAAAAAAAGCTGGTGCATCTGTTGTGTGGTGCGGAGATTCCAATATGTATATGTTCAATCGTACAGCAAATGTCAAGCTTATGCTGGAACATGGTGTCAATGTTTGTATAGGCACTGATTCTCCCATGTCCGGTGGCGAAAATCTTTTATATGAAATAAAATTTGATCGTAAATTATACAAAAAGCTTTTTGGTCAGGAACTCAGTGATGAAACAATAGTAAAAATGATCACGGTAAATCCCTCCTATGCGTTTAAATTACATGACCATGGGGCAATAAAGCCGGGCAATGTTGCAGACTTTATTGTGATTTCCCGTATGGAAGATAATCCTTATTCAGCAGTCGTAAACGCTCAGCTTGAAGATATTGCACTGGTGGTTATTAATGGAAAACCAATGTATGGCGATAGTTCCTATAAAAAACTTTTTGACCACAATAAAGTCAAATATCAGGAAATAATCCTGCGAAACAGGCACAAGCTGGTTGTTGGCGATTTACTTGGGTTACTGAGAAGAATAAGCAAAGCAGTTGGTTATAAGAAAGAATTTCCATTTATTCCTGTTGAATTTGATATATAACGTGTGCGAGGATTTCTATGTCAAATGGTTCACCAACTCAAGGGATTACCACACGAACCTATAAACCAGGCTCTATTGTTTATTTTGAAAATGACAAAAGTGAAAATATTTATATCCTTAAATCAGGCCTAATAATTTTAACTTCTCAAAAGCTGGAAACCGGAGAGGAAGTCAAAGAAGAAGTAAGACCTGGTGAATTTTTTGGTGTAAAATCAGCACTGGGGCGTTACCCGCGTGAAGAAACTGCACAGGTGATTAAAGAATCAGTGGTGCTGGTTTTGACACTTGCTGATTTTGAACGTCTCATTTTAAAGAATGTCAATGTGGTTTTAAAAATGCTCCGGATCTTCAGCAATCAGCTCAGACGAATTGGGCGCGCAGTACGTGAAGTATTAGGAGAAACAAGCACTATTAATCCTGAGGAGGAGCTTTTTAAAATTGGTGAATATTATTATAGAGCTGGCCGCTTTAATCAGGCACGGTACGCATATAATAAATATCTTGATTACTATCCAAACGCAAAATACTCTGATTTAGCAACTAAGCGAATACGCGAAATTGATTCCGGCCAGGCTGAATCAAACATTGCACCTCAACCAGTAAAACGTAAGGAGGTGGAACCTTCCACAGAGGAATTAAAAGATTTTACCCTGGACGAGGATATCGATTCAATGCCGGCAAATGAATCAGTAGTGGATGAAATGGATGATTTTTTAGGTGAAAATGATTCTGCAAGTTCAGATTTTGACATTGCCGATGAAAGCCCAAAACACGAAGATATATCCTCCATGTTTTATGATGCTATGAGTCTGTATTCACAATCCGAATATGAATCTGCATTACAAATTTATAAAAAAATCTTAAACCAGAAGTCATTAAAAAATGATGCGGAAAATAAAATTTATCAAAAAGCCCACTTTGAAATAGGACGAACATATTTTAAAATGGGTCAATACAATGAAGCCATAGAAGCTTTTTCTTTGTTAATGAAAAAATTCCCACAATCTGAATTAAATGTTAATGCATTATACCATTTAGCTATGATTTATGAAGTAAAGAAACAATTTGATAAAGCTAAATCATATTATCAAAAAGTGATATCTCTGGCAGCCAAGGAGGAAATAGGTAAACAGGCTTCACGGCGATTAAAAAATCTTGAATCACGGTAAAGGTATGCTATGTTACTTGATGAAAAGCTATTTGACAAATTTGGCGTAGAATATGAGCCCAACGATATAATTTTCTGCGAATTTGAACCTGGCAATGACTTTTACTTTATTCAATCAGGAAGAGTTGAGATTGTAAAAATCATCAACAACCGGGAAAAAACTCTTGATATACTTGGCCCTGGGGATGTATTTGGCGAAATGGCAATACTTGAGGAAGAACCACGTTCCGCATCAGCTATCGCAATAGAACATGTAAAGTTACTGCGTTTTCGAAGGGAAAATTTTGATGCTCTATTACAGGGTAATCCCCAGCTTGCATATAAACTGCTGGTTATCTTTTCAAAAAGAATTTATGACGCAAAACGGAGGCTTATGATTTTGTTGCTTGATGACCCGCAGTTGAAAGTCATGGATGTAATGAATATGTTAGCTGAACAGGATCCTCATTTAGATGTTCAGGAGCCAGTTACGCTGCGTGTAACCGTCCAGGAAATTGCTAACTGGGCTGGAATGCAAATAAATGATGTGCAAAAAATATTGACACATCTTAATAAATTGGGGAAAATTGAATTATTCAATGATAGAGTAGTTGTCAGGAATATCAGGGACTTCCAGCGGCTAGTCAATTCACGCCGTAAAAGTATGTATGCATAAGCTCCCGTAGCTCAGGAGGATAGAGCAGTAGTTTCCTAAACTATGTGTCAGAGGTTCGAGTCCTCTCGGGAGCAAAGAGTTATAATACCTATACTAGCGGGCTATCCCGCTGTTTTTTTTCAAGAGGCATTGACTATGGAAGAACGTCTTCAGCAAATAATTAACCGTTACAACGAAATTGAACATGCTATGGCTGACCCAAAAACTGTCAGTGACCAAAGTTTATTCAAATCACTGACAAAAGAACATGCCAGGCTTACACCAGTAGTTCAAAAATATTATGAATATATACGTATAAAGAAAGAAATTGATGATACTAAAACTGCCTTAAAATCAGAAAAAGACCAGGAAATGATATCCTTACTTGAGGAGGAAATCCCTAAACTTGAATCTAAACTTCATGAAATCGAAGAGCAAATTACTCAAATGCTATTACCCCAGGACCCTCATGAAGGCAAAGATATCATTATTGAAATCAGGGCTGGTACAGGTGGAGATGAAGCCTCATTGTTTGTAGCGGATCTATACAGAATGTATATCCGGTATGCTGACCTGAAAGGGTGGAAGGTTGAACACATAGACGCCAATCAGACAGAATTAGGTGGCTTTAAAGAAGTAATTTTTTCTATTAGTGGAGCTGAGGCATACAGCTGTTTAAAATTTGAATCCGGTGTTCACAGGGTTCAGCGAATACCTGTTACTGAATCGGGTGGCAGAATTCATACATCTGCTGTTACCGTTGCAGTTCTTCCCGAAGTGGAGGAAAGTGAAGTTGATATCAATTCCGACGATATACGAATTGATGTTTACCGTTCATCTGGCCATGGTGGGCAATCAGTCAATACAACAGATTCTGCAGTCCGTATAACCCATATCCCAACTGGTATTGTAGTAACATGCCAGGATGAGAAATCCCAACATAAAAACCGTGCTAAAGCTTTGCGGGTTTTGCGCGCCAGGCTTTTTGAAAAAATGGAACGGGAACGAATGGAAAAAGAAATAGCATTGCGACGATCTCAAATAGGCAGTGGTGACCGCAGTGAACGCATTAGAACCTATAACTTCCCCCAGTCACGGGTTACTGATCATAGAATAAATCTGACCATTTATGATCTGGAATCTGTTCTTGACGGTGAACTGGATAAAATTATTATCCCATTGCGGGAAAATGAAATGGAAAAATTATTAAAAGCTTCTCATGTCTGATGTTTTTTATAATAATTCTATTATCCAGATTATAGCTTTTGCCTCAAAACGTCTTGAATCCATTTCAGCAACACCAGTATTAGATGCTGAAATTCTAATGGCACATGCATTGGGTATTGACCGCCATAAACTGGTTTTATACCATAATACGTTAGTTGACAAAAAAACTTTAACAAAATTTAAACGGCTACTTTCACGCAGATTAAAAAGTGAACCCATTGCCTATATCGTAGGTTACAAGGAATTTTACTCATTGCCATTGAAGGTTAACAGGCATGTTCTCATACCACGTCCTGAAACAGAACTTCTAGTTGACTGCGCAATTTACCATGCCAGACAACGTGCAACCATTTTGGATATAGGGACAGGAAGTGGTGCAATAGCTATTGCCATTAAATATAACAGACCTGACTGCTCTGTATGGGCAACAGATATTTCAAAGGATGCTCTTAAAGTAGCTAAACATAATGCTGGCACAATCCTTGGAAAACATTTAATAAAGTTTTTACATAGTAATCTGTTTGAGTCAATACCAACAATGACATTTGATGTAATTGTAAGCAATCCACCATATATCAACCCCAATATATATACTCAGTTGCAAAAGGATATCCATTACGAACCAAAGGAAGCCTTGCTTGCACCTGATAATGGATTTGGGATTATTAAATCACTAATTGAAAAAGCAAATAATTATCTTTCTGATAACGGCACTATTATTATAGAAATTGGAGAAGATTTATCATCAAGAATACAAATTTTTGCCCCACTGTTTAACTTCTCTATTTCAATCCTCAAAGATTATTCAGGATTACCTCGTATTGCTATATTTAAAAAAATAAAAAATATCACCATATAAGAAATTATGATAAATTTATAATAATTTTATTCGATATTACTAATAACTGAATAATGGTTCAAGCACCCAGACATTGACATTTGATTATTCTGGTCCAAACGAGCATTCCAGCAAAAAGGGGAAGCACACTGCATGATTAATACCAGAGAGGAATTGTTCCATGATAGTAATTTACCAGATTTTGTGGAATCATACAGGATAAGTGTTATCAGTAAGCGGGATAAATGGTATAGCTTTTCAAATATAACATGGAATCCTCATATTCGTGAAATTGGGATTTATTCATTAATCAACTTTTCTGACTTTTTTGTAACAGGCAGCCAGTTTATAAAAGATACTGTACCTAAAAAATCTTTTGGATCTCAGCGGAGCAAATATACTATTATCCAGCCATTAAAGGAGAGCAAGCTTGTTTATAAAGATTCTAATCTTAGTGCCAGTATATCTTTATTAGATTACTTCCCCTATTATGAATTGCTGCATAATAAAAAACCTTCAATAGAAAGTTTTGAAAATATGATTTCCAGCTACTTTACCCGTTGCAAGGCAAAAGTATCTGTTGAGGTGCACACCAAATCAAAAATTATTAAAAAAAATTTTGATTGTATTGGATTCAAGGAACACACATGGGGTTTATACCCCTACTCCCAAATAAATTGTGATAGCAGAGTTGTTGTCCATTTCCGTGACCAGACCATTGCATTCCGATACATTGAATATAATGGGGCGGGCTATTCTTATGGTTGTATCTCACGAAAAAATGGTAATCTGGCACTTGTACTGATTGAACTTGAATATTTATCAATAAAAAACGCACAGTTGGAATCATCTGAATTTACCTATAAAGATGCTCAGGATGATATTGATTTAATTGTTTCAAAACCAATTAAAACTCAAGTAATTGATGTTCCAAAAAAAGCTAAAAAATCTCATATTCATGTTGTAAGTTTTTCAGATTTTACCGTCATAGGCACTAACAAAAAAGGATATGGAATAGAAGAACATTATATTTCTTATGACCGCTTAAAAAATACTCTATAATATTCTTTATGATAATAACATCTGAACAACTCAAGCGCATGGGACTTTTTATAATACTTCTAATAATTCTATTAGTGTATAATTTGTATTCAAAATTATATTATAACTGGTATGGTATAGATATCATTGTCAGATCCTACTCTTTTCTTTTTTCCTTTTTATGTATTTTCAATTATACCCAAATAGAATTTAAAAGCTATGAAACTGTATATCGCAACCGTTTCCCTAAGTTTGCAAACCTTATTATTTTTTTGGAATCAAGGGTTATACCTTTTTTACTTATATATTTTATTTCAACCCTTCATATATTAATAGACAATATCAATAACAGTAGCTGGCCATATACTGCTTATATTGGGATACTGGATGGGCGATATACCAATATTATTTTTTACTCATTAATTCTTTTTGGTGTACTTCG
>JARYLT010000106.1:0-8152 GCA_029907515.1 Spirochaetota bacterium
TAATGCCCGCGTATGTTCACATACACCGGAACATCACCGGAAAATCGCTCAGGGAAATCGGTAATTATATGAACTTTAAGGCATCCATCTAATCCATGGATGCCGGAGATGACTCCAATACGAAAATATTCTTTACTGCTCAATCAAGTATTTCCAGAACTATCCTTTTACCTGTTTTTGTGGCTGATGCATTGAGTATGGTTCGAATTGCACGCGCAATCCTTCCATGTTTGCCAATAACTTTTCCAATGTCTTCTTTGGTGACCTTTAATTCAAGAATAGTAGATTTTTCGCCTTCTATCTCCCGTATTTCAACTTTATCGGGATGATCAACAAGAGATTTAACCATGTACTCCACAAGTTCCTTGTAATTCATCGTCATCGCCTCCACATGTAAGTTTGGAATAAGCCTTTATATACCGGCTTTTTTTAGTAATTTTGCGATAGTTTCTGTGGGCTGAGCACCTTTTTTAAGCCACTCTGCAACTTTTTCCTTATTAACTACAAATTGCTCACCTTTAACGATGGGTTGATAATGCCCCAAACTTTCAATAACTGCACCATCACGACGTTTTCGTGAATCAACCACCACTACCTTATAGAATGGTTTTTTCTTGGTTCCAGCGCGTTGCAATCGGATCTTTACCACGTATCTACCTCCTGAAATAATTAGTGGATGATTATTTTTGATTAGTATTTTTTGTCAATACAAAATATAATACAACATATACCATAAATCAAGGATAAACTGAAAGATTTTACAGAGTAATATAAAAATACCATGTATTGAAATATATAGTTAGTGTATTAGCACATTTGTAAAGTACGTACAAATTTTATTGGGTTTATTATTGTCCCTTTTTTGCTATTTCCAGTAACTTTCGTGCCTGTTTATTTATATCAGAAGATTTAAAGACACTGCTACCGGCAACAATAACGTTGGCACCAGCTTTTACTACATCAGCAATGTTATCTTCGTTAATACCACCATCAACTTCAATAAGTGTATTACAATTATTGGTGCGTATAAATGTATTGAGTTTTTCTATCTTTTTTAAAGAAGATGGAATAAATGTCTGTCCATAAAATCCCGGTTCAACTGACATGAGCAGCACCATATCAGTATATGCAAGGATATCAAAAAGCTGTTCAACAGGTGTGGCAGGATTTATACTGATACCTGCTTTTATGCCAGAATTTTTTATGCTCTGCAACAGTCGCACCGGTTGCCGTGTACTTTCAAAGTGTATGGTTAAAAAATATGGCTTGCAGTCTATGAAGCTTTGAAGATTAAGCTCTGGTTTTTCAATCATCAGGTGTATGTCAAGGGGTATATCAGTGTGTTGCTTAAGATTTTGTATGTAACCAGGACCAATAGTGATGTTGGGCACAAAGCTGCCATCCATCACATCAATATGCAGAAAATGCATGCAGGATTGGTCAAATGTTGCTACCACAGATCCTAAGGTTGAAAGGTCAGTGGCAATAATAGACGGCGATAGTAAAATGGTATCAGTCAAATTCTTCAACATCAAAACTCAGTACCTTAACCTGCTTTTTATTGCACATAACGTATACACGTGCATTCCCCGTACGGTGGAACACACAATCAATAGTGTTGCCGGGTTTCAAATTTTGCGAAAAACACAACCTCTTTGATGTATTATCACTTACATATATTTCATACAATCCTTCGTTTTCATCTCCAGGTACGGTGTATTTGAGGCGTTCATACGCATAATAGGGTTTGTCCTTCATTTCGTAATAGTATACCTGAATGGTTACTGTTTGCCCTTCTGTGATTGGCTGGCCTTCCTGTGGGGTAACACTGGCTATAATGCCACTTTGTGCAATGTCGCTGGTAGGCAGTACGGTAAATGAAACAAACACCTTCTTTGACATAAGAAGAGGGAAACACAGGTCAACTGACTGACCCACAACTTTTGGCATAACAGGCTGTGTGGCGCTTCCACTTGATACAAGCAGGTTAACCTTGCGGTCCAGTACAATCTTTTCACCCGATTTTGGGCTCTGATCAATAACCACATTATCAGCAGTTTTTTCAGATGGTATATAAGAAATGACTCCAACACGCAGCGATATGGTTTTATCGTACAGATGAAGATTTTTAAGCTTATTGAGAGCAAAAGGCAATTCCATGCCAACCACGCTGGGCATATCAATGGTGAGGTTACTTCTGCTGACTAAAAGGCGTATGGTGCTGTTCTCAGAAACTATCTCCCCTGGTTCAGGATACTGCCGTAAAATAATGTCATTGTCAATATCATGTACATCATAAAATTTAAGCTGAGGCTTTAATCCTTTGCGGATGAGGCTGTTATGGACATCAGCGTAACGCTTGCCAACAACATCAGGGATTTTGACTTCTTTTTCGGGTTTGGTTAATACCACAACAATGATAGCTGAAACTATCAGGTATAGTGATATAGCTATAAAAATTATAAACGCAATGCGGCTGTAAGGGTGCTTAAGCCATCCTTTAGAGCGTTCTATAATATCTTTCAGTGAATACCTTGGCATTGTTTTTTCCTTCTATAGGTAGTGAAGTAAACTGTATAGTAGTATCATAACAATGAGATTTGAACACAAGCAAAATTTGTTTTGTGCGTCAAGAATAATTTTTTAAGGCTTTTATTTAGCCTCAAATGTTTTTATAATGGCTTTTGCTTCAATGGCAGCATTGGATTCAGGATAGTATTCAAGGAGATAGTTGATAGTTGATTTTGCCTGTTCCTTGTTACCCATTGCTAAATATGATTGTGCAAGGCCAAAGTATCCTTCGGCGCGTATAAATGCTTCAGGATAATTGTTGAGCAAGCTCGTAAAAACATCTTTAGCTTTATTGTAGTCTTTAAGGTTGTTGAGTAAAATATGGCCCATTCTGTACAGCGCTACATTTGCTTCTTGTGTATTCCCTGTTTCTTTAACAAATTGTTCATACTTTTCAACAGCTCGGTCAAATTTCCCCTGAGATTCAAACACAAACGCTTCCTGCAAATACCGTTCGGTAATTCTTTCTAATTTAATGATTATCTCGGTTGTCTTGCGAGGCTCAAAGTTTGATTGACAGGTAAATGCTTTAAAGCCTTCTGCTTTAGCGGTTATAGTATGGGTACCTCTCTGTAAAACTACCATCAGACTTTTATTCTTTGTTGTACCAGCAAAGGTATCATCAATGTAAATTTCTGCATCCACAGGAGTGGTATTTATTGTAAGATTGCCAATTTTATTATTTAAGGCATCGTCAATGATTTTTGCTATATGTAAAGAAACTGCTCTGAGTGCTGTGGGATTAACTACATCAATGCTTCCGGTAAATAGTATACTCTGGCTGCCAGTGTTTACAATCTTATAGTTAACCGTTATTAAATCGGGAAATACTCTGATATCGCCAATGATCCTGTTTGTTATCCCCTGAATGGCAAATATGTGATCCGCTTTTGAATTTTCAATAATTCCTGTCATTTCAAATGACTTTTCTTCAAGCAGTCGGCTGGTAAATTTATTTTCAATGGTTGGGTTAGTGGTTTTATTAGCTAAGGCGCTGGTAAGCATTTCCATGAATGTGGCACAGTAAAGAGCATTGGGAGGATTTTCATAGTATTCTCTGAATTCATGGATACCAGCTGTGGGTTTTTCTTTAGATGCTTCCTGGTACTGCGTAATACTATTTTTATTGAGCAAAGAAAGATTGGCTGCAATGTTTTCAATTCCCGTATTGAATGAACTTGCCTGAACACCATATGCAGAAACAATCTGCCATGTATTTATATCAACCAGTCGTGCATCAAGCTCATATCTGTCAGCAATTTTCCCAATAGTTCCCACCATTAAGTAATCTATCTGTAACGCATTTCCTTTACCTTTTAAAATGTTTGGATCTTCAATACCAAGCTGCACTTTTTCAAGTAAATTAATGTAATTCTGTATAGCTTCAGGTTTTCGTAGCACCATTTTTGTATTGTTCGATAGTGACTGGGTAAGCATGCTGGTTGCAGATAAACTTAGTTGTTGGTCAGCTAATGTATTATCAAAAGGAGCTATCGACACCCTGATAGTATCTTCCTGTGCTATTAATATGCTGAATAATGCAGTTATGATAATAGCAGTTAAAATAATTTTTTTCATAGAGCACCTCCTAAAACCCGTATCCAGGATTCCACAACTTTGCGATCAGGAGCATTGGGACGCGCTTTCAAATATCTGGTATAGTATTCAATCGCAGATTGTTTATTTTTTAAACGTGTTTCATACAGAATGCCTAAATTTTTATAGGCTGGTGCAAAATCAGGTTTAACTTCTATAGCTTTTTTTAAGAATTGTTCAGCTTCAGCATGTTTCCGTGTTTCTGCGTAGAGCAATGCAACATTGTTCATTGCCATATACAATGTGGGATCAAGTTTAATGGCAACAAGATACTCTTCAATTGCTTTTGGGTAATTGTACATCTTATACAATGAATTGCCTAATTCAAAATGTGCAGGGGCAAAATCAGATTTTAATTGTATTGATTCTTCCAGTTCTTTTATAGCATCCTGATATCGGCCTAATTCATTGTAGGATTTACCCAACAAATATCGAGATTTGTAAAGATTAGGCTGGTATTTAACAGCTTTCTGCGAATATTCAAACATTGAGGTAACATTACCCTTTAATGCTTCAAGTTCAGCTATTTTGTTTGATGTAACAGCACGTTCAAAATCATTGGGTGCTTTTGTAAGTTGTTCTTTCAATTTATTAATTTCCTTATTAATGCCTATACGATTAGCCGCATTAGTTTCCTGATTTACTATTGCACTTTCATCCTGCTTTTTATTACAGCTAAAAGTGAGAAAACTGATAAGGAGCAATAAAATTATCTTCTTCATACTTGACCTTCTATAAAATCTTTTATTATATTTTGTGGTTTGGAGTGAATGTGGTGATTCATTGTAATTTCTTATGATTATTGTAAGTAGTAAAATTATTAACCTGAATATTTATTAATGAACAATAATTGATACAGTAGCAACAAGAAAAGTTAAAAAGTTTTTATTGTATGTCAATAAAAAAATTTTTTAAATTTAGACCTCATTTTACCAAAACATCTTTAAATATTGACAAAACAATTTTTGTATGATTGCTTTTACAAGCGTGTATACCATGTATAGCTATTCTCATGCATTGGAGTAAAAGGATGAGTACAAAAAAAATTGGAATTTCAGGACTGCTGTTTTTTTCAATTATTTTCCCCAATGTACAATATGCACAGGTTGATACGGCAGTTTTACCATGGCTGGCAAAACCACAGTTTGATGAAGCCTATGATTTTAATGGCGCAGGCTGGATAAAAAAAGGGGGTAAATTTGGATTTATAACAAAGGAAGGCACTATAGTACAACCGCAATTTGATGAAGTCTACAATTTTTACGATGGGGTTGCTAAAGTTAAAGTTGGAGGTAAGTGGGGGTATATAGACAGGGATGGTAAATGGATTGCCAGGCCACAATTTGATGGAGCATTTAATTTTAGCAATGGGTTAGCAGTTGTTATAGTACAGGGTAAATATAGATTACTAACAAAGCAAGGTAGATTGATACCCTTTGTATTTGATTTTGCCTGGGATTGTTCCGAGGGAATGGTTAAAGTACAGAATAATGGTAAAATTGGATATGTCAATAGCAATGGTGAAATGATTATTGAACCACGTTTTGAGGATGGCAATAATTTCTGTGAATCAGTTGCTGCTGTAAAGGTAGGTTCCAGGTGGGGATACATTAATAAACAGGGAGAACAGATAATTCAGCCACAGTTTGATTTTGCAGGTGATTTTAATTATGGTATTGCACGGATAAAAAAAGCAGGCAAATATGGTTTCATTAATAAAGAGGGAAAATTAATAGCATCTGAATTTGATTATGCATGGGATTGTATTGATGGATTAGCACGAATAAAAAAAGAAGGTAAGTATGGATATGTTACAAGCGAAGGTAAGATAGTTAAGGCAAAATATGATGAGGCTGAAGACTGTAGCAGTGGATTAGCTAAGATAGTACAGGAAGGGAAAATAGGTTTTGTTACGAAAGAAGGAAACATCATTAAACCTCAATTTGATGATGTGGGGAAATTTAGCGATGGAATGCTTGAAGTAAAAAAAGATGAAAAATATGGATTTGTGTCAGTGGAAGGTACTGTGGTAAAGCCAAAGTTTGAAAAAGTTTTATCATTCAGCGAAGGTTTAGCTGCTGCAAGTGAATATGGAAGATGGGGTTTTATTGATAAGAGTGGTAATTGGGTGATTAAACCCATGTATGATGATGTTGGAAGTTTCAGTGAAGGTTTAGTGGAAGTTATGTTTGAAAACAAATGGGGATACATTGATAAGAAAGGTGATTGGATTATAAAACCACAATTTGATAATGCATATAATTTCAGCGAGGGAGTTGCTGATGTTAAGCTTGGAGGCAAATGGGGATATATTGATAGAAATAGTAATGTAGTTATTCCTGCACAATTTGATGCAACATATAGTTTCAATGAGGGTGTCGCTGTTGTTGGCATGAATGGCAAGTGGGGATACATTAAGAATCCATTAACAGTTCAACAGCAGGTACAATCACTTGAAGGTGCTGGTGTATTCGTGGGTACTGTTAAGGACATTATTGGTGGTGAGATTATTGTTGCTGGATCTTCTATAGCACAAACTGTGCATATATTTGATAAACTTTGTGCATTTTCACAAGGTAAGATGATAATTTTAAATGCCCATTTCCCTATGATGACAATAGTGAAATGTAAAATTGTAACAGGTAATATCACTGATATTACTAAAGGGATGAAGGTGTATAAATACACTGGAGGTAAAAAGCGAAGAATTGAAAAAGATCAATAGTATAATAAAGCGGGTACATTATAAATTATACGTGTAACTATTAAATACAATAATTATTATCTCTTCCAGAAGTGAGGCATACAAATTACCAGAACAGTATAAAGTTCTAAACGCCCAACTATCATGGCAATTGACAGTACCCATTTAATATAGCTTTCATAAAATGCATAGTTTTTTGTAGGGCCAACTTTTGCAAAACCTGGGCCAATATTACCTAATGTAGCCAGGGCTGTTGTGAATGATGTGGTAATATCATGCCCATCAAAAGCTATAACAAATGTAACAGTAAGAAGAATCATTATATAAAGGAAAAAGAAGCCCATCACTGCATAAACAATATTTTTTTTCACCATATTGCCACTGATCTTTAATGCAAACACACCCCGGGGATGGATTAATAATTTCATTTCATTGAGTGCCTGTTTTAAAAGTATAACAAGCCGTACCACTTTTATGCCACCACCCGTAGAGCCAGAACACCCGCCTACAAACATAAGAATAAAAAGAATTGTATGAGCAAAGGGAACCCATTGCTCATAGTCAGCTGTAGCAAATCCGGTTGTTGTCAGGATACTTGCAGCCTGAAAGGATGCAAACCGTACACATTCTCCTATGGTTTGATAGGTAGTACCATGCAATGAAAGGGCTATTAACGTGGTTGAAGCAATGAATATAAATAAAAAAGCTTTTAATTCTGTATCGCGAATAAGTGGTTTGAATCTCCCTGTCAATAAACGATAGTGCAGTGAAAAGTTTATTCCCGCTAAAAGCATGAAAACGGTGATGACACCATCAATATACGCTGAATTGTAATGCCCCACACTTGCATTTTTTGTTGAAAACCCCCCTGTTGCAAGTGTACCAAATGTATGAGAAAGGCTATCAAATAAATCCATTCCCCCAATCATAAGCAACAGAGTTTCAAGTATAGTAAATCCAATATATAATAACCACAGTGTTTTTGCAGTTTTGGTAATACGGGGTGAAATTCTGTCAACCGTTGGTCCGGGAGCTTCAGCGCGAATAAGCTGTAGACCTCCAATACCCATCATGGGAAGTATTGCTACAGCCAAAACTACAATACCCATGCCACCAAGCCAGTGTGTTAACGAACGCCAGAAAAGTAATGATCTGGGCAAGGATTCAATATCGGTTAGAATTGAAGCACCTGTTGTCGTAAAACCTGAAACAGTTTCAAAAAATGCATCAGTATACGATGGTATTGCTCCGGATATATAAAATGGCAAAGCGCCAATAATT
>JARYLT010000106.1:8162-12456 GCA_029907515.1 Spirochaetota bacterium
CGTAACAAGAAGAAACCCATCACGGGTGGTAAGTATTTCAACTTTTTTATGACGTAAAAGTATGAGTATCGTTACTGCAATAAGTATCACTACTGATATAGTAAAGGCAAAAGCATGAAAGCTAGGGAATTCACCATGATACAGTGCAATGCCAGCTGGTATTGTCATAAATGATGATACAATTATAATAAGAAATGATAGAATTTTGATAATTAATAGAGGATTCACTTGCTGTTTACCTCGTTAACCCTGTATAAATTGTTCAAGGTCAGGTATGGACGTTTTTTCTGCAATTATGATAACAAGATCGTTAGGCTCTATTACTATGTTTCCATGAGGCAAAATGTTTGTGTTATTTCGTACAACAGAAAGAATAATGGAATTTTTAGGGAATAGCATATCTTTGAGTGGTTTGCCAACTAAAGGATTCTTTTCATCAACTGAAAATTCAATAACTTCAGCTCGTCCATGAAAGATGCTATGCAAACTTTTTATGTTACCTCTTCTGATAAATTTCATTATTGCATCAACGGTGCTGAGTTTGGGATTAACTGTTACGTCAATATCTAATCGTGATGCAATAGCCAAATAGCTTGAATTTGTGACAAGAGCAATTGACCGTTTGATCCCCATACTTTTTGCATAAAGGCTGATAAGCATATTGAGTTCCTGATTATCGGTTACGGTAACTATAAGGTCATGTTTTGCTATTTCTTCTTCATGGAAAACACTTTCATCAGAAATATCAGCATTCAGGATAAGCGCATCAGGAAATTTATCAGCTAAAAACTTGCATCGTTCATAATCAGTTTCAACAACAGTTATTTTTCTTCCAGTTCTAATTAAATATTCGCAGGCAAGGGATCCAACACGGCCTCCGCCAATGATTACTATGCGGTCAATCTTTTCCTGTTTTTTCCCCACCTGAATAAAAATCCTTGTAAAATTTTTTTGCGTTGCCATTAAATAGATATTATCACCTTCGCGGACAATGGTATCACCTGTTGGGATTAAAAAGTCATTATTACGCATTATTCCTGAAATAAGAAATGGTTCAGAAATTCCCTTGCGTATGTCCTTAACTGTTTTATTGGCAAAATATGACCCTCTGGTTACTACTATGTTGCGCATCTGTAGGTCGGTATTTTCAAAGAACATCACATCACTGTCTGCACCAAGTGCAATAGTGTTTGCTATCTGGCGAGCTGTTTCTACCTCCGAATTGACAATCAGGTCAATACCCAAGAAAGATTTCCCCATAATCTTTGATTTAGAATAGTCAATATTACGGACACGGGCAATTTTTAGCGGGACATTAAATTCGCTGGCAACAAGGCCACAGGCAATCATGTTTACTTCATCAGAGTTGGTTACACTTATAAAAATTGAAGCGTCTTTGGTCCCTGCACGTTTTAAAGAAGATACATTAGTGCCATCATCATTTATTACCATACAGTCAAGATGTTCAGATATAAATTTGGCGCGTTCAGGATTCTTTTCAAGGATCACTACGTCTTTCCCTTCGGCAATAAGCTGTTCAGCTATCTGATATCCAACGACACCTGCGCCAAGGATTACGGTATGCATTGTTTATCACCCTGTATGTTGGGTGTGATACTGGATAAGAGAAGTATACAGTATAATTCAAGATAAAATCAATACAATAAATTATACTGTCAATAATAAAAATTGATACATTAAAGTACATTTTGTATAGCTTAAGCGATAGTTACTGTTATTTAAAAAAACGCAGGAATACATTAACCAGTAGAGTTAGAATGATGCTTATGATAAGCATAGTCATAAAAGGAAAATAAACGGTCATATTGCCTTTACTGTACATTACATCACCAGGCAACTTTCCTAAAAATTTAGGAAATACCTGAAATAAGATTCCAGTTATGATTAACAGTATCCCTGCTAAAATTAATAATCTACCCATTTTTTGTTCCACCTTCTATCAAAAGAGCGTTCATGATGAGTATGATCGTGTTGTTGTTCTTTAGATTGCCACGCCTCTGCGGGACTTACAATAACGGCGCTATATAATATACCAAAATACTTTATTCTTGACAATCCCTTCCATATACTATAGGATAAAGATGAAAAAATGTTACTGATGTTTTTAAGAAATTATTATATAACAATAACTGAATATATTCTTTGCCATACTAAACTTAATGAGTAGGTAGTACTTGCTATGTATATATGAGTTGCCATTATTAGAAATAAATAATGGCAAAAGATTATAGTGTAATCATATGGAACATTCTATTGACAAAAATTTCAGGATTAAAGAGCTTATTGATAATCTTCCAGATATTGTTATTTCGGTTGATTATCCTTCTGGTATTATACAGTATGCAAACGTTAATGCAATTGAACGTTTGGGATTTTCAATAAAAAGAGCAAAAACATTGCGCGACCTTTCGTATTTTGTTATCCCAAAATACAGAAGAAAATATCTACAGCACTGGCGGGATATAAAAGATGGGATTCTAATACCATCGCTTGTTTTTGAGGTAAAAACAATTGATGGCAGAATTATATGGGTTGAACAGAAAAATATTTATATCAAACAGGGTGATACCGTTATTCGAATACATGCAGTAATTCGCGATATTACCGAGCGCAAACGCTTAGAAGAAGAGATGCTGCAGACTTTTTACTTTTCTGAAAATCTTTTTTTGCATTCACCATATATAATATTGCTTTATGACAACGAGGGATATATCAAGCGGCAGAATATGACATTCAGAGCTATCGCTGAGCATGTAGATAACATGATACCCAATTATAATGTGTGGAAAGATAAACAAATACAAAAATACGGTATTGATCTTATTTTTAAAGAAGTAGTGCGCGGTCGTATTATGGATATACCTCGATTCCCTTATACAGTTAAAATTAAGGGTGAGGATGTTACATTTTATTTTGCTGGGAAAGCTTTTCCGTACATGCGTTCTTCACGTGAACCTGAAGGGTTTGTGGTGATGCTTGAAGATGTTTCGGCACGGCAAAAACGTGAAGAGGAAACCCTTGAAACAAAACGGCTTGAAAGTGTAGGGCGGCTTGCCCGTGGAATTGCGCATGAATTTAATAATATACTGGCTGGCATATCAGGGTTTGCCGAGATTCTTTTACGAAAATTGTCCCCCGATGATCCTAACAGGCATTTTGCAACCAGGATATTTGAAGCCGCAAGTAAAGCTGCAACACTTACCAATCAATTGTTAGGATTTGCCCGTGGGCAGCTGTATAATCCATCGTATCTGGATATTCGTGCTCCCATAATGTATGCCATAGGTGCCACGCCAAATCTGCATAACAGAATCACTATTAAGAAAGAATTTGAAGAATCTGAGTATAAAGTATATGGTGATGTTAACCAGCTGCGGCAGGTGTTCATTGAAATACTGCGCAATGCTGCAGAGGCAATAGGCACAGAAGGCGAAATTGAAATTAAAGTAACGTATGTGAGTAATGAATTTCTACCAGCAGAGATCAGAAAAAAATATATCAAATGTGTTCAGGTTGATATTATTGATTCTGGAATAGGCATTGATGATTCAATAATTCCAAAAGTGTTTGAGCCCTATTTTACCACAAAAGATAAGTTAAAGCATACCGGTATGGGGCTGTCGATTGTTTTTGGGCATATAAAAAATCATGAAGGGCATATCACCCTATCGCGAGCGGAAAAAGGTACAAAAGTTACAATTTTGTTACCTGCAATCAAAGAGCCTGACCTTGCAATATTAAAGCAACCACGTTATCAACGAATACTGGTTGTTGATGATAATAATGAAACATGTCTTTTATTACGCTCCTATTTTGAGGATAGTGGCGCGTTAGTTACCATATCCAATAATGGATTAAGTGCTGTTGAAATGATGCAGAATGCCCCCAACCGATTTGATTGCATATTTCTGGATCTAATTTTGCCTGATATAAATGGTAAGGATGTGTTAAATCGAATAAGGAACTTTAATGCTCATGTACCGGTATTTATAATGAGTGGGTATGACATGTCTTCATTTATAAGTGAACATGGTAATGATCAAAATCTTTTCTTTTTAATGAAGCCGTTTAACTTAGAAGATCTGGATGTTTTATTAAAGTAAATTTTAATGTATTCCATATTTTTTCAGTTTTTCATATAGTACACTTCTGCTGATTCCCAGCATCTTGGCTGCACGTGATTTGTTATGATGAGCCAGGGATAGCACATAGACAATATGTTTTTTTTCAAATTCTTCTATAGCTCTGAAAAGGTTAAGGGGCGATAGTTCCT
>JARYLT010000107.1 GCA_029907515.1 Spirochaetota bacterium
ATTCAAACGAAGACGATTACCTTATTTTGCAAAATATTTTAGTGAAGGGTAAAAACACAATTGACAGGACACTACCATATTTTATCAATGATGATAGTAATCCAGGCATTTAAAATACACAAGAACATTTTTTTATTTTTGTTTGTACTATTATCCGCCAAAAAAATTAATTTTATAACAAATTTTATTTAAAGGTAAATCCCTTTTATAAAGTATAACTATTTTATTCATCATACTTGTAAATCCATTACAAAAACCCAAAAAGTAACTGATACTATTTCATAAGGAATTCAGTTATAAATTAAAATTATATGTTGACATTTTTATAATATAGTTATAATACTGACTTATCGGTATTGTTGCTATATCAACATATAAAAATTATGGAGGTAGCCATGGGATCAAAAATAAACATCCTTCTGGCCGGTTTAATATTAATGTACATTCATACATCATATGTCCATGCCAATGAGCTTTTCCAGGAAGATGGCATATTCCCCAATCAAAGCGCGGAATATGTCCGTACATTGAACCGAAACGCATCAACAGAGGCGGATGCGGCCTTCTACAACCCGGCCGGGCTTGCATACCTGCCAAAGGGATTATATGTTATGTTTAGCAATCAGACATTGCATAAAAAACGTACTCACGTCATGGATTACTATGCTATTGAAGCTGATTTTACACTCAATATAGGAAACATTGATAATCCCGTTCAACCCACAACTAACTCATCAGCATATACCAACCGGCCTACAGGGTCACTTGAAAGTGATAATAATTATTTTACTGATATTACTGCCCCTGCTATGCCCAACATTAATATAGTATACAGAGATCAATTTAAAGGGCATGAGTATGCTGTTTTTTACAGTCTTGGTATAATGCAGGCGGCGCCAGATGTAATGTTTCCCCGGGGTCTTGCTGTCATTGATTATGGTAATCTTGCAGTGGGTGAAGTTTCTGCAAAATTGGTAGCTTTCCCAGGAACGGCATTGGAAACTACACAAGGACCTGTTACACAGTATACTTACGAGTCAAATGTTGCAGTACGCACTGAATATTTTATTGGTAATACAATTGGAGCTTCATATAAAATCATTGAGATACTTTCTGGATCGTTAGGTTTTAGATTTATTTATGGTATGGGACGCCAAACCATAAATGTTAAAAATGCAACTATTTTACATGAAAACCAGACAGACCCTCTTGGTCTACTACCCGAAGAAAACCTCTTTATTAATAATAGTGACTGGGATATTGACACAGAATATTCTGGATTTGGCTATGGTATTATTGCAGGTCTTCATTGCCAGCCAGTAAAAAATTTAGATATAGGGCTTCGCTATGAATATTATTTTCCTATGATATTAACAAAAAAGACAAATAAATTTGAGGTTCCAGCAATCATTGAAGAAACAGGCATGTTAAATATTTTCAAGGATGGGAAGGCAAATCCTGATTTTAATGGTGGGACAGGGTATTCAGCAGGAAATGGGGAAAAGGAGTTCAAGGGTACTTATCCCCAGTCGGTTTCCATTGGCGTAGCGTATAGTGTTTTTAACTGGCTTAAAGCAATGGCTTCAGGAGATATATATTTACGCCAGCAAGTAGACCTTGATGGTAGAGAAAAAGATTTTGGTATTGCTTATCGCGCAGGTGGAGCACTTGAATTTTTGCTGAACAATAATATAAGATTCAGTGCAGGATACAGTTATTATAACCCAGGAATAAAAAATGAAAAAAGGGATGAGATTGATCCTCTGTGAATCAGTCACACAATAGGCACTGGATTTGGATTTAAAGTTAATAATGAGCTTGATATTAATATTGGAGCTTTCTATACACTATATCAGAATGCTACTGTTTATGAAGTAATCCACACTACATCCGTTTTAAATAATGTTCTTGGCATAATAAACGGAACTGCCGAAGCAACACACTATGTAAAAAAAGAACTGGCAGAAGAAACATTTGTCATAGCCTTTGGTGCGACCTATCGGTATGACTTTAAAACGACACCAAAAGAAGAAAAAGCTCCATTGCTCAATCAGAAAAAATAAGTAAGGCTGGCGTTAGGCCAGCCTGTTATACTGATTTTTACGCAACTTCTCTGCATTCCGGATGAGAAGTACAGTGTTCAACAGCTTCCAGTGCTTTTTTATAATTTTCTTCAGCCTGCTTCCAGTTAACAATATTCCAGAAAGCCTTGATATAATCTGCTCTTCTGTTCTGATAGTTAAGGTAATAGGCATGCTCCCACACATCTAAGCCAAGCACTGGCAGTAATCCTTCCATGACAGGACTATCCTGATTGGCAGTAGAATGTACTACCAGTTCTCCAATCGCATTGACACTGAGCCAAGCCCATCCTGAACCAAAACGGTTTAAAGCAGCATTGCTGAATTCATCAACAAATGTTTCAACAGTTCCAAACTTGTTTTTTATTGCTTCCAGTAGCTTCCCACCAGGCAACTCCCCTCTGCCACCTAAGATCTTCCAGAACAGTGAGTGGTTGTAATGGCCGCCACCATTGTTGCGCACCACTGTTCGTATATCTTCAGGCAGCGTAGCTAAATTTGCCAGCAGATGCTCCAGTGATAGCTCATACAGATGAGGATATTTATCCAGTGCTGCATTGAGCTTGTCAATGTATGTTGCATGGTGTTTGGTGTGGTGAATTTCCATGGTTTTTGCATCAATATAAGGTTCAAGAGCGTTGTATTCATATGGCAATTGTGGTAATGTATATCGTTTCATGGTTTTTCTCCTTTTCAAGCATTGTAGTATTAACTAAATTATTGTAATATACCCATTATTTTTGTTTTCGTCAATAGGTAAAAAACATTTTGGGCGATAGTTACTGTAAAAAAGCCTTTTAACAATTACTCAACTTTTATTAATAATTAATAAATGAATTTTCAATAACTATCGCATTAAAAATATAAAGGCAATACTACTTAAAACTTTTTATAAAACGCTAAAAATATATGATGACCTGTATCATGAAATTTTGAATGAACCTGAAAAGGTTTTGGTAATAGGTGATATAGTGCACTGGTTAGATTCACATATTTGATTGTGGGCTATTTACTTTTTTTGGTATAACTATATTTTTGGTTTGCAACATTCCAGCCAATAGTAAAAGCAACACACCTGTTCCCAGTATAATTACGCCCCACTGCAATGATGTAGCTTCCTGCATTGAATCGATAAATGTAGCTATGAGATCCTTATAGGGATTATTATATAATTTATCTTCAACCATCTCACGGAGCATGCTAACCTTACTGAATACTTTGTATATTGAAAATACAATAACACAGAGCGATCCAAAAGCAGGAATGAGCAACCATCGATATAGTTTGAGCAATGCAAGTATGATAGCAACCAAACCACATGCAATTACTATCTCATCATAATATTTCCCAATCCGTGTATAGTCTACCACACCTAAAAACGGTGCTTTTATGAAAGGAAGAAAAACACCCACCATTAAAACGATTGACCCAATAATTGCAATTATCATTTGATACTGAATGACTAAATTATTGTTCTCATCAAAATAGTAATTATTAATCAGTGTTGTTACATATTTTATTTTTTTCCGTAACATACCATTAAAAACTTCCTTACCTTAATACTTTTTTATTTTTTATAAAAATATCTTATATATTAATAAAGCAATCATGCACCGTCAATACATCACAAAGCATATCAAATATGTCTAACGAAGCATTGTATTTTTTACTAAAATACTATACGTTCCACCAGATACTTATATTTAAGGAGCTTAATGCTAGAGGCATACTGTAATTACGAAGAAGAGTATTGCAAGCACAAAATGTTCACTCAATCGATTTGGACTAATAATGCGGCGTAATAACAATATGTAATGACGAGAGTAGCATGTCATAAACAGAGCTAACAGTTGAATAAAAAAGTTAATTGAATAGTAAATAATTTCATATATCTGATAGGATCATACATCAAATTGAACTTGACTCTGAAAAAAATACTTTTTTTCTTGAAAGATATTATTTATTCTGTCACAATGTGTTATCAATTTTTTATATTCAATTAAAAGATTAATTACAATGTCAGGCTGTGATATCAACAAACCAAAGAAAGATGTTCGTCTTACTGAGTCTGTACGCGGTTCAGGATGAGCGGCAAAGATAGGTCCGGCGGACCTTGCTAACGTAATGAAAAAGCTGCCCATTGAATATAACAGCAACGTACTGGTGGGCATGCAAACCAGCGACGATGCGGGAGTGTACAGAATCAGTAGCGATGTAGCACTTGTGCAGACTGTCGATTTTATTACACCGATAGTGGATGATCCTTTTGTCTTTGGCCAGATTGCTGCCACCAACAGCATTTCTGATATATACGCAATGGGTGGCACACCACTTACAGCACTGAATATTGTGTGTTTTCCGCTTGATACATTTGATATGGATGTACTGGAAAAGATATTGCATGGTGGCCTTGATGTAATAAAAAAAACAGGTGTGCAGCTTATTGGCGGCCACAGCATTGACGATGTTGAGTTGAAATATGGGCTTTGCGTTACCGGGATTATTCATCCTGACAGGATATACACAAATATTGGATTACAGCCTGATGATGTTATAATTCTTACAAAACCTATTGGCACCGGTACTATTAATACTGCTATAAAAGCTGGTATTGCTGCTCATGACCATACTGACAGAGCCATTCAATCTATGACTACAATGAATGATTGCCTGTCAGGGTACCCACATAGTGAGCACATTCATGCGGTTACTGACGTCACTGGCTTTGGTCTTATTGGTCATCTATCTGAAATGCTGGCAACAGGTTCAATTGCTATTCATGTTAATGCTAATGCCGTGCCGCTTATCCCGGGTGCAACTGAGTATGCTGCCATGGGGTTACTTCCTGCAGGATTATATCGCAACAGGGATTTTGTGGGTAACAATTGCACTGTTGCATCCAATGTTAAGCGGGATATTGCCGATCTTTTGTTTGATCCACAAACATCCGGCGGGCTACTCATTGCAACATCCAAAAACACTGCAAATCAGGTGATTGATTATATTGCAGCAAAAGCATTATGCACAGCAATTATTGCAACATGTTCATCATCACAGCAAGGCCATATCTACATTGAGTAATATTGATGGTAACTATCGCCCATGAAATATTCAGATGATAAACGAGAACAGTTACTTTCAAAGGTATTCTGGGATTATAATCTTGATATCAAAGAGATAATTAAAACTATTGACAACGATACCATAACACATAATAAAAAGCAGATATTTGTACGGTGCTTACAGAGACTTCCATGGCATAATGTTGTGGGGATTTTTGGGTTTGATGCAGCCAAGACTTTATTAACCGATGATGTAATTGAGCAAATATGGCCAAAGGAAAGGAGAGAGCATTTTGCAACACTTCAAAAGTTATTACGAGGAGAGCCTTTACCCGCTGCAAGATGGGATTCTGAACTGCGTGAAAAACTTAAATCTACCGTTTTATCTTACCGGTGGTACCGCTCTCAGTAGAGGATACTTTAATCACCGATACTCTGATGATATTGATTTGTTCACAAACAACAATCCACACTTCAGAATGCAGGCCAAAAATATTATAGATTCACTTGTAGACAATGGATACACTATTGACAATGGAACTATTACTACATCACAGGATTATATTTCGTTTATAATCACCCATGAAAACTTCAACGTGCAACTTAAAATGGATTTAGTTAACGATGTCGCACCTCATTTTGGATCAATTCAACCAACACCCGTTTATTACCGAACTGATGATTGGTACAATATACTTATAAACAAGATCACAGCCATACTTAGATTGGAAATCAAAGATTTTGTTGATATATGGATTATAGCTAAACATAAATCATTCAACTGGGATGAAGCATTAAACAACGCACGCGAAAAAGAATTAGGGTTAGATCCGGTTATGATTGCCAAATTATTAAAAACAGTTCCCCTGGATGCGTTTACAAAAATTAAATGGATTACACAATATTCTTTTGATAAATTTAACAACGATATGGACTTACTTGTAAATGACCTCCTTAAAGGTAATAACAATTCCCTCTGTATATAAAAAATCCTTTACAATTATTGCTTATACTTTGCTATAATAACTGTAGAGAGTAGCAAACAGGAAGCGGATGAGATCTGGTGGTCTCTGCGGTCTTCAAAACCGTTGACTGCCTTACAAAGGCAGTGGCAGGTTCGATTCCTGCCCCTTCCGCATTATTTTTAAAGGATAACGCAATGTACGAACAGATACCACAGGTACAAAAACTGCTGGAAGAAGACTCTATACGGCAATTTATTGGGGAGATAGGGCATCCGTTTGTTGTTGCCGTTATCCGTGAGACGCTGGAAGAAGAAAGAAAAAATATTGCTAAAGGCATACCATTTGATTACGGGAAGTGTGTGGAGGCGATAGCTCATAAATGCAGAGCTATTCGTATGGAAAAACTGCAACGCGTGATAAATGGCACCGGCATCCTGCTTCACACCAACCTGGGGCGGGCACCACTTGGCAAGGATATATTATCCAGTGTTACCGAAAATTTGAGTGCCTACTGCAACGTAGAATTTCACATCCCATCACAAAAACGGGGAAAGCGTGGCGGTTTTGCCGAAAAGCTTATTTGCCTTATTACCGGTGCCGAGGATGCACTCATTGTCAATAATAATGCTGCAAGCGTATTTTTAATCCTGCACCATTTTGCCCGTAATAAAGAAGTTATCATTTCGCGTGGCGAGTTAATACAGATTGGCGGTGGGTTCCGCATCCCTGATATCATGAAGCAGGCCGGATGTCACCTTGTTGAGGTTGGCACAACCAATATTACTGACGTTTCTGACTACAAAAATGCAATGACGGAAAACACAGCGCTTATCCTTTCGGCTCATCGATCAAATTTTTACATGAGAGGATTTACTCAAAGCCCCACACTGCAACAGTTAGCCACCTTAAAATCAGACAGGGTGTTTCTGGTTAAAGATTTAGGAAGTGGGAACCTTATTTTCAATAATGATGACAATGTAGCACAGGCACTTAACTATGCTGATTTAGTATGTTTTAGCGGCGATAAACTACTTGGTGCATGTCAGGCTGGCATCATTGCAGGCAAAAAGGATTTAATTGCAACATTAAAAAAAGATCCACTGATGCGAATTGTTCGCGTGGATAAAGTAACTTACTTTATTTTACAGCAGGTATTATTGCATTATGCCAATAACAGGCACGGGGTTATTCCAACATGGTCATTTATGAAGCAGGATTTACATGCAATAGATAAAAAGATAAAAAAACTTTCCAAAAAACTAAAACATGAGGTTAAACCATACGTTCAACGTATCAACTCAAAAACCGCATTTGGCGGCGGCGCCATGCCCGATAAAGTACTGCCCGATTATGGCATAGCGATTGCTATAGATGGGAAAAAAGCAAGTGACATTGCAACACACATGGTTTCTCAACCTGTTCCTATTATAGGTTATATTCAAAATGATGTATTCACCATAAATTTCAGAACCATACTGGATGATGATATTGGCAATGTTGCTGATGCAATAAATTCTTTACAACCATAGGAAATAACCATGTACGTTATCGGCACTGCAGGCCATGTTGATCACGGCAAGACATCGCTCATCAAGGCACTTACCGGTATAGACGCAGATAGACTGCCGGAAGAAAAACAGCGCCAGATGACCATTGATATTGGTTTTGCCTTTATTAAACTTCCCACTATTGGCACCGTGAGTATTGTTGATGTACCCGGGCACGAACGGTTTATACGAAACATGGTAACCGGTGCGTGGGGCATTGATATTGGGCTATTAGTGATTGCTGCCGATGACGGTTGGATGAAACAAACCGATGACCATGTCAAAGTGCTGTCAATACTGGGGATACCTTCCATTGTTATTGCATTAACCAAGATTGATAAAGTAGCACCTGAGGACATTACCCGGGTACTATCGCACATACACAATAAGCTAATCACAACACCATATAGAAACGCAAACGTTATACCGTGCTCATCAATAACAGGAGAAGGTATTGACACATTAAAAGCAGCACTGGAAGATGCCATCCACCGCCTCCCCCAACCTGAAGCTGGCAATAAACCCTATTTACATATTGATAGGGTCTTTACCGTTAAAGGCGTTGGTACGGTAGTAACCGGTACCAGCAAAAACGGTAGCTTTATGGTAAATGATTCTATAACTATTCTGCCACATACCATCACCACACGCATACGCCAGATACAGAGCCATAATACCCAGCAGGAAAAATCGGATGTTTCACAGCGAACGGCACTGGCACTTGCAGGAGTTGAAAAAGCAACACTACAACGTGGCCACATCATAGTTAAGGAAAACTTTTTCACTGAAACCAGAAGCTGCACTGCATTGATAACACATACATTTTCACCAATTAAAAACAATCAGTGGATTGAGGTTTTGATTGGAACTGCTGCCTGTGATGCTCAATACAGTGTCATTGGTCAGTCAAACACTGTTGTGCGCCTTAAGTTTAAAGAACCAGTTTACTGCTACCCCACTGAGCGATTTGTTGCAACATTTCCAGGAGGATATACCATCATAGCAGGAGGTTATATCCTGAGTACAGATTATAAAGCTGCAATTAAAAAAGACCCACTGCTTCAAAAACTTTCACAAAGTAATGATACAACAGCCAATGCCATCCTGTGTACTCTTATCACCAATCCGTATATGTCAATTGAACATCTAAAAAAAATATTTCCTGATGAAGCCCATGTTGTTGACACAATAGAAAGGCTCAAAAGCAACACACAAGTCACTATTATTGGCAATTATATTTCCACAACATCACACTATGATACTACGGTAAATATAGTAAAGCAGGAATGTACATCAGACATAACTGAGCAGGAACTGGCACAAAAGCTTTTGCTGCCATACGACGTTGTGCATCATATAGTGACACATCATGGCTTGCTTAAACAGAAAAAAGATGAAATTGGCGATAGTGAACGGGAATTTTTACAGCAGGTGCTACAAAAGGGCATAGAAGGCATTAACCCAAAAGATTTTCCCCGTCACCGGAATATGATTGATAAACTTATTAAAACCGAACATTTAGTGGTTATTGATAAAGAACTGATATGGCACAGTGACGTGTTCACCCACTACACACACCGTATCATGGGACATTTTGAAAAAAACAAAGAGTTAACCATACAACAGGCAAAAGAAATCACCGGGCTTTCACGAAAATATATGATACCGCTTTTGAATGCCATGGAACAGAAAAATCTCATAAAGCGATATGGCGATGTTCGTATCAAGGTTTAGCCGTATATAGATTTGCATAATACAATAAAATTGTACATTATTAGTTGACTTTTTTTATGCATATGGAGTACACTTGTAATAAATATACATACTTAAAAAGGGATTGCTATGGCACTTTTTACCCCAAACGTTGACAAGCTCAGAGAAAAAAATGACATTAAAGGGTTACTACAATTAACCAAACACCGTAAAGCCGAAGTAAGGCTCAATGCTTTGCTTGCTCTGGTAAAAATACGTGACCAGTCAGTTATTGAAGATTTAAAGAAACTTATCCATGACCCGGACCCACGAGTAAGGACAATAGCAACAATAAAATTTGGCAATATAAAAGACCCTGTTATTATTGAAAATCTGCGTCAGATAATCATATCAGGTTCACAGCGTGATAAGATTGAAGCGCTGAGAGTTTTGAGTGAAATAGGCCCCACCGATGATTTAGAGATATCAAAAATACTGTATTTAGCATTTAAAGACAAAAAGATGATGGTTTCAATTGAAGCCATCCGCACCATGGGCTATCTTAAGGATAAATATGCCATACCGCATTTAGTTGAGGCTCTTGACAGCAAGCATTATCAGATACGTGTTGAAGCAACCCGCGCACTGGGCATGATTGGCGGCGATCAGGCTGTCAGTCCATTAATTGGCTGCCTGGTTGATAACAATGCTGAAGTAAGAAAAACTGCTCACGATGCACTGAAGAAAATTGGAACCGAAAGGGCACTCAAAGCCATTACCGACGCACCGTTTATGCTCCTGGTAAAGCGTATGACCGAAGGAGGTGCCCAGCGCGAGGAAACAGTTAAACAGATTGGCCAGTTTAAAATTAAAGAAGCAGCACCACTGCTTATCAAGGCTTGCAATGACGAATTCAAATCGGTACGCATGTCAGCTGCGCGCTCCATTGGCATATTACGAGAAAAAAGCGCAATTGGCGCTTTAGTCAAACTTTTAGATGACCCTTACTATGATGTGCGCTTAGAAGCGGTGCGTGCACTTGAAAAGATATTTGACCCGCAGGCGCTTAAAGCCATAGAAAAAGCCATGAGTGATCCCAACAAAAATGTACGCGATGAAGCCCGCGTGTGTTACTACTCGCTTAAATCCCGCCTGGAGAGGGTACACGACACCGAACAGGTATAGCATTTCATGATTATAGGTTTCAATATTGGCAATACACATACCGTTGTAGGGCTTTATGAGGCAGGCAACCCCCTGCCTGTTTTCATGGACCGCTATCCCACAAAACGGGAGGTTACTGTACAGGAACTATCGGACACCATAACCAGTGCCATAAACAAATATTCTGTAGAGGCTGGTGACATTCAGGGTGCTATTTATTCAAGTGTTGTCCCACAATGTAATGATGCCTATGATGCAGTATGTAAAAAGCTATTTTCTATAAATCCCCACAGAATAACCTACCGTTCACGTATGCCGATAACAATAGAATATGATAACCCGGCCCAATTGGGTGCTGATCGCATTGTCAATGCCGTTGCTGCCCATATTGATTACAACACCGATTGCATTATTGTTGATATTGGCACTGCTATAACATTCTGCCTGCTTGAACATGGTGTATTAAAAGGGGGAATCATAGCACCCGGAGTAAAGGCAGCAATGAAAGGCCTGGCACAGAGCACTGCACAGCTTTTTGAGGTTCCGTTTGAAAAACCAGCTTCTATTATTGCACAAAATACAAAAGATGCCCTTATTTCAGGATTTTTTTATGGATGGATTTCTTTAATTGAAGGGATTATACAAAAAATGGCAGGTGCGATAGCTCATTATACTGTTATCTGCACTGGAGGAATGGCTGAAGTGATACATCCCTATCTTTCAATCCCTGTAAACATTGACACAACACTTACCATGAGAGGGTTATATTACCTGTACGACATCAACAGGTAAAATGTTGAATACCCCAAAAAACAGTCTATTTATATTAATATTCACAAAGTTATCCACATTATCCACAAACGCAGCAGGTAATGACATTAATTTACTAAATTAATTGGCTATCGATTGAATGTATATTACTATGTCGCATTGAACTACATCGAATGCGGTAAATTTATTGAATAAAGCTATGCTAAATGCTGAAAATTCCAGGATTTATGTTGCAACATTTTTTAAAAAAAATTTTTTTTACTTTTATAATTATTTTTATGTATAGGCTGAAAGTGCATATATTCAAAAATTAATTTCTGTTAAAATTCATTATAATGTGGATAAAAGCTTGAATAAAAATTGCATTATCATAAATAAAAATATGTTGTATTGTCAAACAGTGGTTAATGAACGTTCACATATTTTTTATTAGTTTTTCGCTAACAATATCAAACCAGAATAATCCTGGGTATATCATAAATAAGTCATATTGACCTATGAAGTTCAATGACCCTTTTTATATATCACCCATTTAAATTTGGTTAGAATTAAAAAAATAATGTCTTTTCTATATCTTGTATCATTACCCCATCCAGTAATCTATACAGAATGATGCAGATTCACGTTTGAAGTGCACCATTGAGTTTTCCCTGTAAAACCTCATACGAAGATTTCCATCCTTTAAATTTTCCTGGACGTGCATGTATCATTATAGTTATACCATCTATTCCCTCATCGCTTACATAAGCAAAACTTTTTTTCTTTTGCAATAAATATTGATATAACCTGTTGGTGTTTTCCACAACACTTCGTTGCCAGGCACAATACGGATCTGCACAATAAATATTACAGTCCAGTATTCCCTCTCATTTTTTGTGATAGGCACATTCTGTCCCAGTATCAAACGGTATGGTTTTTTCAATTTTTCCTGTTAAACTTTAGATCACTATCTCTATCCCACGCATAACGGTGTCTGCAGTCTATGAAACTTTAGAGCCTTCCCCTGCACTTTCTTTTGTCCAGACGGCAACAATCCCATAATATTCTTTTCACAAGGGGAAAAAGGGCTTCATCTCGACAGGCTCGATGACCGGCCAGCCCCTTTTCCCCTTGTCATCCCCTTTACCCCGGCTTGGCGCCTATC
>JARYLT010000108.1 GCA_029907515.1 Spirochaetota bacterium
TATGTACATCCTGTGGTGCATGCATAAAGAGATGTCCTGCATTTGCTATTTCATTTGATGAAAATAAGAAAGCATTTATTGACAGTAATAAATGTTTTGGGTGTGGTGAATGTACTGTTATCTGTATTTATAATGCAATACCGGTAGTATGGAAAACAGATGCAACTGCTTTATTTGAACGTACAGCAGAGTATGTAAACGCGTTTATGAAACTAAAGAAAAATAAGGTTGCATTTTTCAATTTTATTATGAATGTGTCTCCCGAATGTGATTGTTGTTACTGGAATGATATGCCTATTGTTCCAAATATAGGCATACTGGCGTCAACTGACCCTATTGCTATCGACAGGGCATCAGTAGACCTGATAAATAAAGCTATACCATTGCCAGGTTCCCGTATAGCTGGTAAAGATGCATCCAAGGATAATATTACTGCACTTTACCCTGTGCAGTGGCAATATCTTTTTACCTATGCAGCATCACTGGGAGCTGGTGATGAGAAGTATGAATTGATTGAAATGTAGATAATATTAACAGCCTGTATTATGTTTGTAACAAAGAGGTAATGATACATGAAGAGTCCACATGATTTTCCTGCAATTAATCCTAAAAAGCCTGATGGCATAAAGCCTAATGGCATACCATTTAAGGTGATGGTAGTTGAAGATAAGGAGTTTCATCGTAAGCAGATAATTCAGATTTTAGAATCCGAAGGGTATGAGGTTATAGCTGCTGCCACTAATGGTGCAGAAGCATTAAAATTATATGATTCGCTTGCAGCTGATCTTGACCTTATTACAACTGATCTGGATATGCCAAAGCTTGATGGCTATGCGTTAATGTATGAGTTAAGCCAGAAGAAACCCAAGGCAAAAATTGTATTTATCAGTGATGAAACGACAAAAGGTGTACTTGCTGATTTATTGAAAATGGGTGCTGCTGATTTTATATTGAAGCCAATCCAGAGAGGGACTATTCTGGAACGTGTTAAAGCAGTGTTGCAAAAAAAATAATATATTATCCATAAGGGTTTAATCTCATGGAAGAAAATGAGAAGGCATATCAGCATCTTTCGGAACAAACAAAAAAGATAAATATAGCACTTCATTATACTCATGGAGATATGGAAAAGGCCCGTCAAATGGTAGCGGGCAACTATAATGATCTATATGCCATTAAAGTACGATTTGCTTCTTCTACCATGTTTGGTGCATTTTTGCTTTTTTTTAATCATATATATAAAATTATTTCAGGTCTGACGCTTATTCTATCGCCGTCATATACGTTACAAAATATTAATCCGGAATGGGACTGGATAGTTTTTGAAAAAGAGATAGCAGAGCTAATGAAGAAAGGTGACTATGACCAGATTTTAGCTAAAACCTTTCGTGACAAAATAATAAAAAGCCTTGATATTGTACTGTTAAATGAGTTAGCCCGCAATATTGAATTAAAAAATGAGATAGCAATTGATAACCTTTTCAGAAAGCTCATACAGGAAACACTGGCATTAAAAAGGGTTGATTCATTTGTTGTTTATCAGCCAACGTCATCTCTTGCTATGGAATTACATTCAGCTACAATTCCTAAATTAAAAAGTGAAATTGTTGATGGTGAACAAGTAGCAAAGCCAGAAACACAGCCAGCTGCAGCTGGAGAAGCGGAGTATGTCCCACAGGTTGGTGTTGATGGGGTGAAGCTTATTCTTAAATCAGCCTTAATATTATCACCTATTAAAGGCAAACATATTTCTAAACTGGCTCCGGGCGATAGAGTCATGATATCCATTATTGATACCAATCCACAGGCGGTAAAAGTTGCACAGGCTTTGAAAGCTTATGAAAATGAAACATTTAAGCCAATTCCTGCGCGTATAACGTATGTTAAATACATTCCTCAAAAGGGCTATAAAGTATATGGTTTAATTGCTAAAGGTATTGTTGTTGATATCGATGAGGAAGAAGAAAACATTAAAGTAGCGCTTGACCCTGCTTATGCTGCTACTATTCAGCCCCCGGAAGAAGAGGCAAAACCTAATTATGTGCTTATAGCCATTCTTTTGCTGGCATTTGGTATTTTAATGGGTATTCTGTATTTGTTGCTATGGTCAAAATAGATTAGACAGGACGTACCGGAATACCGCGCCTGGCTAAATACTCTTTTGCCTGCTTAATGCTGTATTCTCTGTAGTGAAATATTGAGGCGGCTAACACTGCATCGGCTTTTCCAATTGCAAATCCCTCATATAAATGTTCCAGGGTACCAGCACCGCCTGAGGCTATCACGGGAATGGTAACTGATTCAGCTACTTTTTTAGTAAGTTCAAGATCATAGCCAAGTTTAGTTCCATCACGGTCCATGCTGGTAAGTAAAATTTCACCAGCACCTAAATCTTCAACCTGCTTTGCCCATTGTACTGCATCAATATCAGTTTTAGTTCTTCCACCGTGAAGATATACATTCCATCCACCATTATTGCGTTTAGCGTCAATTGCAACCACAATGCATTGTGAACCAAAACGCCGTGCACATTCGGTGATAAGCTCTGGTTGCTGTACTGCCTGTGTATTGATAGACACCTTGTCGGCACCATTTTCCAGAATCATTCTTACATCATCAACAGTTCTGATGCCACCTCCAACAGTAAAAGGGATATTCACTGTTTCTGCAACTTCCTTTACCATCTTTAAAATAATGGCGCGCCTATCGCTTGATGCGGTAATGTCAAGAAATACCAGTTCATCGGCTCCTTCTTCATCATAAAACATGCCATTGTGAACGGGATCACCTGCATCCTGCAGGTTTACAAAATTTACACCTTTGACTACACGCCCATCTTTAACGTCCAGGCAGGGGATAATTCGTTTGGCTAACATTCTACGGTATCCTGAAAAATAAATTGTACAGTTATATAGTATAGATGCAATTGCTATATGTCAAATGGTTAAAACTGGTTTGACAATCACAACTCAATCTATCAAATGGAATTGTTATGTCAAAAAAAAATGAATACATATCATTTGCTGAATTTTCACGCACCTACGTGCCTGCCATCAATGAGTACATATATACGTTTTATTCCAATAAGGAACTATCGGCACATGATCCAGATATAAAACTGGCTTACAATTTACTTAAAGAATATTGTACACGTGATGGCAAGCGCATACGCCCGCTTTTATTATTATTGTCATACCTGGGTTATGGTGGCCCTATCTCTGAAATACAATCAGTTATTCCAGTGGCAGCCTCACTTGAGTGCATGCATGCATTTTTATTAATCCAGGATGACATCATTGATGGAGCCATAATGCGCCGTGGCAAACCAGCATTTCATAAGGTGTGCGATAGTTCTTATAATAGGTATAACGAACATATTGGATCATGGGTGGCCATAGTACTGGCTGATGTTCTCATGAGCAACGCACTGGAGATGATTTCCGGATTAACCACAACGTCTATGTCTGCGTTTTTGCATGAATTTGCGATAATATATGAACGAACAGCGCTGGGGCAGATGCTTGATATTATATGGTCTAATCCAGAACACATAGGTGACGAAGATATCCCACACACAATTGCTTCAATGAAAACAGCTCATTATACAGTTTCAGGCCCCTTGCGGCTGGGCTACATACTTGCCGGGGGTAGCAGCAATGATGAGTTGCAAAAATTGGAGCAGGCTGGTTATAAAGTAGGTTTTGCATTCCAGATGCGTGACGATATTATTGGTGTATTTGGCAGTGAGGAGGATAGCGGTAAATCAGCAAGTTCGGATATTGAAGAAGGTAAATATACTGTGCTGGTGCAAAAGACCTTGCAGCTTTTACATGACAGTACTGTTAAAGAGCAGTTTATGGCCATATTTAAAAAGAAGCAAAAAAGTAAAGAGGATATTCAGGCCATTAAAGCGTATATAGCAAAAAGTGGTGCCAAAGCAAATGTTCAGCAACTAATTTCTCGGTATGTTAACAACGCAAAAGAAATTATACCACAGTTACAATGTGATTCATTTATGAAGCGTTGCTTGTTGGATTTTATTGAAAATTTGTTTAATTGAAACCTTTAAGATAATAAAAATAATTGACAAATTTAATTAATCATATTAAATTTGTCCATATGATATATAAAAATCGCCAGATGGAATACATACTGAAAGAAGCTAGTACCACATTTCCTGCATTACTCCTTACTGGTCCACGACAATCAGGGAAAACAACGCTACTTAAAAATTTATTTTCAGATAAAGCAAAATTTATATCATTAGATGAATCCGACATACGTTTATGGGCACATGAAGATCCCCGAGATTTCATTCAAAACAATATGCCACCTGTAATCATTGATGAAATTCAATATGCTCCCGATTTGCTTACCTATATAAAACGAAGAATTGATGATGACCGATCCCCTGGGCAGTGGTTCTTAACAGGTTCCAGCCAATTCACACTGATGAAGCATGTTTCAGAATCGTTAGCTGGCCGAACGGCTATTTTTCATCTGCTACCTTTTTCGCATTCAGAAATACATGGTAGAGTATATCCCAATTGGGATGATTGGTTTACGTCAATTAAAGATAATGTCCCCTGTGATGAAGATTTAGGTAATGTATTACTCAGGGGAACGTATCCTGAGTTAGTATGTAATGCTACCATAAATCGTAAAATATGGTATGATTCTTATATTCAGACATATATTGAAAGAGATTTGTCCCTGGTTTACAATATTGGGGATATTAATACGTTTACTAAAATGCTTACACTTCTTGCAGCAAGAACAGGAACAATTCTTAACATGTCATCGTTAGCCAGCGATTTAGGAGTATCAGTGCCCACTGTAAAACGCTGGATATCAGTGCTGGAATTGAGTTTTATACTATACCTGTTAAAAGCGTATTATGCTAATATAGGAAAAAGGCTTATTAAATCAGCAAAGATATATTTTTTAGATACTGGACTTGCTGCACATTTAACTGGAATTAGGGATAGGGAAGTGTTATTGAGGGGTCCACTATCAGGTCAGTTATTTGAAACGTTTGTTGTTTCTGAATTTGTAAAAAGTTTTTATCATCATGGTGAAAGGCCAGCGCTAACATTTATTAATAATAAAAATATATGGGAAGTGGATCTTCTTATAGAGCGCAATATGAACATGATACCTGTAGAAATTAAACTTTCAGCAACTATTACCGAAAACCATTTGAAGAACTTCAAGTTGCTTCGCAATGTACTGCAGGGTCTTGATGACAGTAACTATCTCATATGTAACAGGAAAGAATATAACCGCATGAAGGGTACTCATATATCATACTGGGGATCGTTGTAGTTTCTATAAAGAATGTAATATCCCACACTAACATGATTCCAATGATAATCAAAATCATCAGTGTTTTGGAAGTTATCCAGAATATTGTATAAATATACTATTTTGATTATAATAATTTTCTTGCCAAAATGGATAAAATAATTTACTTTGTAAAATTGGTTGACGAATAAATTAATTATTAAGAATTGTGCTGTAAACAAAAGCTAGCAATGGAGCATAACAATGGTAGCAACAACCGTAAAAAAACATCATAAAGATACATTTGAAAAAATTTCGCCTGAAAAACGTGAACGTATAATAACGATAGCCACACAGGAATTTGCTAAAAATGGATTTAAAGGGGCAAATATCAATATTATTGCCAGGAAAGCAGGTATCAGCATTGGTTCAATGTATAATTATTTTGAAAGTAAAGAAGATCTTTTACTTACTGTAGTCAATGAGGCATATAAGCTGCTTGAAAAGGTTTTGGGATCCGTTAGCCTTGAAAATAAAAATTTCTATGAAAAGATAGAGGAACTGGTCAGAGCAGCCCAAAAATTTGCACGCGAATACCCTGAAATACATCAGGTTTACCTTGATATAACATCGGAAGGCCTGTCACACCTTACACCACGTTTGTCAAAAACCATTGAATATATTACCATTGAATTTTACCGCCATGAGTTGGAGGCAGCAAAACGAGAAGGCATTGTGCGACAGGATGTGGATATTAACGTAGCTTCATTCTGTATCGATAATATTCTGGTGTTGACTCAATTTTCATATACATCTGAATATTTTAAAGAACGATTGAAACTTTTTATTGGTCAGGATGCTTTACGTGATGATGAACGAATTGTGAACGGTGTTATGGATTTTATTAAAAATGCTTTGATGCCAAAATAAAAAAAATATGCAAGAATGAATTACTATTCATACATTGTAGAAAGGTTAAGTGCCGATGAAAAAGAAAAATGTTAACATCATTGAAGTACGCAGGAATCAGTTGACCAGAGCAGCGTATAAGGTAGTCAGCCGAAAAGGTTATTATAATTTTACTGTTCGTGATATTGCCAGAGAGGCAGGGCTGTCCACAGGTCTGGTCCATTATTATTTTAAAAACAAGGATGACCTGCTGGTATCAGTATTGCGTGTCATGAATGAAAATTTAAGCTTTTATTTAGCAAAGGCCCTGGAACAAACGAATGATCCAAAAGAAAAAATAATTATTTTTATGGATGAAGCTTTTCATTTAGTTGAGCGTGAAAAAGAATATTTTCATGTATTAATTGATTTCTGGACACAGATTAATCATAATGAACGAATGCGAAAAGCCAATGTTAAACTATATCAAAGTTACCGTGCTGAGTGTTCCAAAATACTTCAGGAAGGAATTGAAAAAAAAGTATTTAAGGATGTTGATGTGGAATACACTGCAACAATGATAGTGGCGTTTGTACAGGGTCTCATCATACAGTATATTATTGATCCCAATGCATTTGATTATGCAGAATATAATAAAAAAATAAAACAGCAGATAATTGAAAATCTTATACGATAGTACAGTGTTTTAATCTTGATTAACAGGTGTATATGTGATATAATTACTACCTGCAAGGTATTATTAATTTTCTGGTTTACAGTATGTTTAAAGATATATCTGAAAACGGCGATTATCAAAAACACCTGGAGCATGTTGTAAAGACATTATGCAAGCCTGAATCGTATACAAAAGTATATCATCGAACCAATCATGATGTTCCCATGCCTTCCATACCCCAACTGGCACAAATTGTTGAAGAATGTAAACTGGTACTGTTTCCTGGTTATTTTGGTAATTCTGAGATTACCCCACAAAACATGCAATATTATATAGGTTCAGCTATAGATAGTATTGCGCGCAAACTGACAGAGCAGATAAAACGCGGGTACTGTTTCTCATGTGCTGAAGGTGAAACGATGGATTGCATTGAGTGTGAGCATCGTTCACGGAAAATCATGTTTCAGTTTTTAGATATGCTTCCAGAGATTCGACGCATGCTTGCCTTAGACGTACAGGCAGCCTATGAAGGTGACCCTGCTGCTAAAAGCCATGGTGAAACCATATTTTGCTATCCCAGTATAATGGCAATGATAAATTACAGGATTGCCCATGCCCTGTATATTCTGGATGTGCCACTCATTCCGCGTATCATTACCGAAATGGCGCATTCCCAAACTGGGATTGATATCCATCCCGGTGCCACTATTGGTGAAAAATTTTTCATTGACCATGGAACGGGTGTGGTCATAGGTGAAACTACAATTATTGGCAACAATGTCCGCATCTATCAGGGCGTCACACTGGGTGCAAAAAGCTTCCCACTTGATGAGAATGGCAACCCCATTAAGGGCATCCCACGTCACCCAATTGTTGAAGACGATGTTATAATATATTCAGGTGCAACCATATTAGGCAGAGTAACCATTGGTAAGGGGTCAGTTATAGGTGGTAATGTATGGTTAACTGAAAGCGTTCCGCCAGGGACTCATGTGCTGCAACAAAAGCCAATGGAGATGCTTTTTGAAAATGGTGGTGGCATATAACAATACATTTACTAAAACTGCAATCTTAGTTACTGTATGGAGATGGTTTTTTAATATTGCCGTTTATGATTTTTTGCTGCCTATCAGCAATCCTATATATTCTTTTCCCTTTGACCAGTGCCAGTTATTGCGAGCGTTAAAATAGAGATACCATTGTTTTTTATTAACCTGCTTTATATCAAATGCATAGACATGGCTTCTTTTATATGAACCTTCTTTTGTATCGGGTTTCAACAACGGGTTTTTCATTAATGGGGTGTAGTGTATGCCATCTTTTGATGAGTATACTATAATGGCTGAACCTGAATGATTAATAGTGTAATCCCAGTAAATCCCATTTTGCAATCCAATAAAACCATCATCCACTTTAAGAGCTTTAAATGAACCACAGCCAATATTACACCAGCGATTATATTTTGATGGCACAAGTATTGGTTGAGGAAGACTTTGAAAAGGCCCTGAAGGGTTGGAAGATTGTGCCAGTCCAATATACAGTGGTTCATTGAATCCACAATCTGTAATGCGAGTTAATGCAGCGCTGTAATAAAGAAAATATATTTTATTATATTTGACTAAACATGGATTGCTGATTGAGTTCCCAAATTCGTTGCTATGCCAGGGAAGTGATGGCTTTAAAATTGTTTGTTCATCACTCCAGGAATATAAATCATGCGAAAAACGCATGGCAATATATGAATACCATTTGTGTGGTAGCCATGAATACCATAAGATGTACGGCTTAATCTTTTCGTAGTACAGATAATAGATGTTATCTTCATGATAGATAAAAGCACGCATAGCATTGCGGATAGTGTGTTGTGAAAGCCGTTTATACTTAATGCCGTCATCGGAAACAAAATGGTGAATCCCCATCAGGGAATGTGCAAACAAATGCCATTTGCCATCAGGCGACTCACGAGGCGTTACAAATGTTGGGTCGGCAATTATTGGCGATGGGATGGGTGGGGCTATAATGGGATTGCCTTCGTATTCTGTAAACGCAAGATGCAAAAAATCTTTTATTTTCATAGCGTACTCATTTTTTACGGGCGACTCTTTATCAGTAACTATCGCCACAAAATGCTATAATGCCTTTTACAGTGCTAACTAATTGTACACAGTATACAAATAATACGTCAAGCTTTATTGTTGATATTCTAAAAATAAAGTTTTTGACTTTTTGTAGTTTATATGTTTTATGTTCTCTACAATAGTGAGCTTTATGAAACCGATAGTTACCATAATCATTTTACTTTACGCTTCAATGGCTTTTACTAGCTGTACTCCCTCGATGGATGTTGTACAGTCACTTGAAGGTACCTGGCAGTTGACAACTACCAACAAAGATGAGTACTGTAGTACAGTATCTACCGATAGCATCTCGATTACAGTGCCATTTGTTATAAGCCTTCCTCATACTCTGGAAGACAAAAAGACAGGAAATAAAATTACATTAGCTGAAAACGGCTATGTGTGGATTCAGAAAGAGTTTGTGTTGGATACAGTACCCGAACGGGACATGGCACTTCAGATTGGCGAGATAATGAATGCTGATAGGGCATATTGCAATGGAGTTTTTATAGGTGCCAGCGGCAGGTTCCCGCCACACTTTAAGTCAGCATGGAACCAGTTCAGGCATTATACAATACCAGCTACGGTTTTGCACAAAGGGACAAATCTTTTATCAATCAAAATATACTATGATGCTGAATTCTGGATAAATGCCCCTCTTAGGCTGGTTAGCGATAGCTCCGGTAAAGCGGCTTTTGATTTTATAAACTTTATGCGTGTACATCTTATGCAGGCCATGTTTTTCATCATGCTGACGCTGGCTATTTTCTTTATTGTGATGTTTTATTATCAAAGTGATTCGGTGGAATATCTATTCTTTGGGCTTGCGTGTTTGTCTGTTTCATTCCCTCAGCTTCTTCATTTTATTGAAAATTTATATCCTGATGTGCCGTATTCGTCCAATACCGTGCTGAAGGTTTCACAGCCAGGATTACTATTCTTCCCAGCATTATTAAACCTGTTTTATCGGTATCATGTTGGAAGGAATAAACTCTGGATAACATCAATCTATCTTTTAATTCCTATAATACTTACAGTGTTATTGGTTTCACAGAATACACGAAGTGAAATTTTATTTGTACGCAATATATCGATTGTTATATCTATTTTGTTTATGGCAGATTTATTTATTACTTCGGGGTTGCAACTAATTCAACATAAAAAAGCTGGTTTGCTTATCTTTATTGGCATAGTCCCTATGGTACTATTAGGATTGCATGATGTACTTGCTTTTGGTTTTAAGATAATTCCTGCTGATGTTGTATTATATGTGTATGGCCTGCCTTTTTTATTATTTATCATTGCAATTTACCTTGTAAATATTTTTATTACAGCATTGCAACAATCAAAAGAATTGAATGTCCAGCTACAGCAATTGTTGCAGGATGCAAGAAAATTAGCATATCTGGAAAAAGAGCTTGAAATTGCTCGTACTATACAAAATCAATTACTTCCATCTGAAATCCCCCATCTTAAGGGGATGGATATAGCAATACGGTTTCAACCTGCCTTACGTATTGGTGGAGACATTTATAATATTTTTCAGCTTAAAGATGGCGTTGTCATATTCCTTGCTGATGTGGTGGGGCATGGTATTCCAGCGGCTATGATAGCCTCCATGGTGAATATTCTTTTTAAGATGTTTCAGATGTTGTCTGTTGATCCCGGGTTGCTTTTGCGAAGCTTGAATATTAATATATGCAATATGCTACCGCAAACCTTTGTTACAGCGGCATGTTTGTATATCAATCGCTATGAAAAATTTGTGCGCATTGCACGTGCTGGCCATCCATCAATTATTATTCAGAAAGCTGATGGTAACATTCTAGAATATATGCCTCAGGGTAAAGCGTTAGGATTGAAGACTGATAATAAATACGAAACGTTAAATCAAGCAGTATCACCGGGTGATAAGATTTTAATATACACTGACGGTATAGTTGAAGCTATAGATATTAATAAAAATATGTTTGGCTCTGAACGATTAATAGACATTGTAGGAAAAACAAAAGAAGTATCATGTGCTGAATCAATTGAGGCTATCTATTCTGAACTCATACACTTTGTTGGTGATACCTCAGCACTTGAAGATGATGTAACGCTGATTATGATAAGGATTGAGTAAAACTATCCAGAAGATTTTCATTTAGAAGTTTTAAACTCCATAGTATTTTACCTGTTAAAAAATGTTTTATTCAACTCTTACTGTGGTTTAGAATAGCACTTATTGAAAAAACTGCTACATCACAACTGCTTAAAATTTACACTATTATCGTTTTCATGGGTTGTCTGAAACAATTGTTGAGTTTTTTATAAAGTCAAAAAATCCTGTCATTTCAAAATGATTATCCAATATGTATGGCAAATTATTAAAAATAAACAAAGAAATTTGTATCAAATTGACCTTGTAAATAGCTCAAAGAAATATTTATCAAACCAAGAAAAAATATTTTTTTATTGACAATGATGGTTTATATTTTGATTATCCAAAAAGTTAGATTAAACTAATAATATTAGATTATAAAAACTATGCTAAAAAAGATAGGGTATCTTTTGGTATTTGTTATATTCCTATTCCCTGCTGATGTATATCCATATAGACCTTTTATAACAGAAGATGCAGGTGTGAGTGGATTGGGCGAACAGAAAGTTGAGATGGGGTTTGTTGGGAGCAGGCAAAATGAATACTGGTACAATTATATATCGTTGTTGTATGGAATTGGTTTGGGTAAAGCTGAAATACTTGTTGAAACACCTTACTGTATAAATGATGAGGCAAGAGGATTGGAGGGGATTATCCTGGCTGCAAAAATTAATGTTTTTGAAGTTGATGATACATTGATGTTAGGTGCTAAAGCTGGATATGAATTTCCTGATGATTGTTATGGTGTAAGTGCAATTGCAACAAAAAAAATTGGCATATTGGTAATGCATTCCCAAATAGGCTTAAAAAGGGCTTTTAATGATACTGTTGGTTTATTTGGGTTAGGTTTTGAATATCAATTGTTGCAACACCTCAGTGTAATAATTGATAATTTTACAGAATATGATGGTGATGCTTTATATCATAGAGTGTTAACGGGAGTAATATATAGCTTTAATAGTGAAATAGCTTTAGATGTTGCAACAGGATATTGTTATGCAAACAATCACAACAACTACAGAGAATATTTGATAGTGTCCTATTAAGTGTGTCTAAAAATTAATTGAAAAAAGTTCTCCCTTCACTATGACATTGTATACTAATA
>JARYLT010000109.1 GCA_029907515.1 Spirochaetota bacterium
TTATTAGTATACAATGTCATAGTGAAGGGAGAACTTTTTTCAATTAATTTTTAGACACACTTAATAGGACACTATCTAAAATATTTTTTATTACTTAAAAAAATAGTATTATTTTAGCCATACTTTAGTTGTATTACGATGATTTTTTTTCATTGGAGGAGCCAATGGAGGAAAAAATTACACGCCGTGATTTGATAAAAAAATCTATTGCTGCTGGCGTTGCTGTTGGTGCTGGCACATTGATTGGCACCTGTACGTATAAGTTGCTGAAAACACCTGATATTACTGATGTATATGGCAATTATCCACCCGAAGAAAAATTAAAAAAATTGACTGTTGTAAATCCCAGGGCACCTCGACCCAATGTTATTATCATTTATTGTGATGATCTGGGATATGGTGATATTGGCTGTTATGGCAATACTGTCATACGCACTCCCAATATTGATTCACTGGCACGAGATGGTAACAGGTTTACCAACTTCTACGTCTGTGCTGCGGTATGTGCACCTTCACGTGCGGGGTTATTAACAGGGCGCTATTCTTTCAGGACGGGCATTATTGGCAACCCGTTCCCCAAGAAAGAACCGTTGGGGCGCAAACTAACGCGTAATGTAGGTATGATGCTGCGGGGATTAGGCATGATGGATTTGCGGGATGATGTTGTTGCCAGGGGATTGGCTTCTGAAGAAGTAACTATCGCCGAAGCTTTAAAACTTGCCGGATATAAAACCGGTATGGTTGGCAAATGGCATCTGGGCGACTATTCAACACAGCCTGAATTTAATCCACTGCGCCATGGTTTTGATTTTTACTATGGTGTACCACACAGCAACGATATGCGACCATGCCCGGTATATAGAAATGAAACCAAAGTAATGGATAATATTCATGGAGAAGACCAGTCATTTTTAACCGGTGCATATACAAAAGAAGCCTTGCAGTTCATTGAGTCGTGTGGCAACAATCCATTCTTTTTATATTTTGCCCACACATTTCCTCATCAGCCACTGTGGGCTTCAGAAAAATTTGATAAAAAGTCACCTGCCGGTAAGTATGGGGACGCTGTTGAAGAAATTGACTGGAGTGTTGGACAGATCCTGAAACTTCTGAAAGAAAAAGGTCTGGATAACAGGACTATGGTGATTTTTACCAGTGATAATGGTCCGTGGTATGAAGGAAGTACAGCTAATTTGCGGGGCAGAAAAGGAAATAGTAATGAAGGTGGATTTAAGGTGCCGTTTATTGTAAAATGGCCTGGAGTGGTACCACAGGGCAAAATTACTCATGAGCCTGCAATGAATATTGATCTTTTCCCAACGTTACTTGGACTTGCAGGTGTTGGATTGCCGGAAGATCGCATCATTGATGGAAAGGATATACTGGGGCTTTTCAAAGGCAACGATAAGCCAGTGCATGAAGATTTATATTTTTATCACTATGACCTGCTTGTTGGCATTCGTTCCGGGAAATGGAAGTACTATTCAAGGATTGATCGGTATGTATGGCCTAATCCTCTTGATTCCACACCCCTTATTGACAAATTGGGGAAAGATGCACTGGGACACCGCTGGCCATTGCTGTATAATCTGGAAAAAGATCCTGGTGAAGCATACAATGTTCTGGATACCTATCCTGATATTGCCCGTAAACTACGCCAGAAGCTTGAAAACTGGGAAAAAGAAACTATGAAAAATCCCAGAGGGTTTAAGTAATTAAATCCATTTTAAGATTCCAGCAAATACAACCAGCATTCCCGCGTTAATGGCAAAGAGGCTACCAATTACTGCTTTTTGTACTTTTGGCTGCCAGTCATAGCAGTACAGCGATACAACCCAGAATGGTACATACACGGTGATAAATACCGGCAGTGCACCCCACCATGGATATACCCACACAAAGCATGGCGTTTTAACTAAAAATATCTCAAAGATTGAATAAAAGGCAGCATTGGCGATAGCTATAAATAAACGATTGTTTATGCCAAGAATCTTTGCCTTGGGGTCTTCTGGTAAAATCTTGCTGAAGATTAAACCGGATACTGAAAACATTAAGCTTAATTCCACGCCCACACCAATCAGTATAAGAAATGCAGTCCCCGTGGGTACCGTCCACAATGCATGCCCGGTAAAATGCTGAATAAGTGCATTAATTATTTCCACAAACCAGTGAACCATGTAAAGCGAAAGCCCTGCTGCAATGCCTTTCCAGTTTTTATTCTGGATTTCATTAAAGTAGATATAGACAACAAAAGCTAACATGGTAATGACATACCACTGAAAAGGGTTGCCACTGCGTAAAATACTGAGTGCCTGCTGTGTTGCTTCAGGATGATTGAGATTCATAATTCCTCCCCATGAAATAAGATTTATGATTTTTGCAAGTGGTGTTTATACTTGCATGACAATCTTTGGGAATATCATGCACCATACGTTTTGTCTTCCTCACCATGTGAATTGCTTATAATGAAATACGTCACGTATTTTCATGTTTTCAATGGTTGCTATGCAGCAATAGTCTGGTTACCATACTATTACATCTCATTATTATAAGAAGTGTATAGTGTTTATTATGAATTGTTAAGTATTGGATAAAAACATTATTACAAATGGAAGGGGAATGCAAGAAATATTTTCATTGACTTTCCTTTTTTTATATTTATGATATGTTTAATGAATGATAGTAATGGAGGATCGTATGGTAAAAAACATATTTATTAATGGTCTTATAATAATGATAGCAATTTGCAGTTTGCATTGTAAAAAGGATGAATCAATAAAACCAGCAAATGCTATCATTGTTCTTGCCCAGGGTGTTGTCAGCATAAATAATATTCAGGCACATACAGGGGTATCATTACACTATGGTGATGTTATTAAGACTGGTGATGATGGAATATGCAGAATACAGATTGGTGACAGGAATGTTTTGCAAATTGGTAAGTCTTCTGAATTAGTGTTTAATATATCTGATACAGGGAATGAACTGCTCTTGAACCAGGGATGGTTGGGAGGAGTTACCCGAAAGATTTTTACCAGTGGTGGTAAATATTTAGTTAAAACGCCAACGGTTGTTGCAAGTATACGAGGTACTTCATTTTGTGTTGTTGCTACTTCTGCTGAAAAATCATATTTCTGTGTATGTAATGGAAGTATTAATTTAATGGGAAGCAGCATGGAAAAAGGAGAAGATGTAACAGCAGCCCATCACAAAGGATTATGGTTCAAGAAAGACAAGAACGGGAATGTTGTAGTTAAAGAGGCGGGTTTGCTGTTTCATGATGACAAAGGCATAGAAGAGCTTGCTGCAAGCATCAACCAAACTATAGATTGGACAAAACCTGATACTTATTAAGCATGTATGTTAGTCAAAATCATGACTTATTCCAGATATAATGGTCTTGTTATATAATTTTATCATACATGTTTGTAAAGTAATAACTGATCAACAATTTTGAACACATTACATAAAATAGGTACAATAATGTGAATTGAAGTGGAAAAGGGGTGCTTTCCATTTATATCATAAAAATTGAGTTACCGATAATTACTATATAATCTTAAAGATTATACCGGAATGTGTTCTTTGGGTCGTGTTTCATGAAGCGTTATGGCTCCTGATGGGCACTGTGTTGCACACAATCCGCATCCTATACACATCTCAGCATCAACTGTTGCTACCTCATTCACCTCTATTGCATGTACAGGACACACAGAAGTGCATAGTGCACAACCATTGCAATTAGTTGCATGTACGGTTGCTGTAAATCTGCTTTTGGCAACTACACCGTGAGTTGCCCTGTTACCTGCAAAACGCAGCATCTCACAACAACAGGAGCAACAGTTACAAATGGCGTTGCCAAAGCCCTTGTTCTCGGTCATATGTACCAGGCCTGCTTCCTCAGAAATTTTGAGTATTTCAAAAGCTTCCTCTTTGGTTATTGCCCTGCCTGTACCACGCTCCAGTGTGTAGGTTGCACCGTTGTTAACCTGAATACATACATTGAGTGGTTTGTTACAGTTGCCATGAGAAAGGCGGCATACACAATCAACTACTGCCAGTTCTTTTGCCTGTTCAATCATTCTGTATGCATCCTCATAAACCAGAACCTGGCTTTGTGGCTGTATGGTTGCATTAATGGGAATAACGCGCATAAATGAGGGTATGCCTGCTTTTGTTACAACTTCAAGCAATGGTGGGTATTCGGTGTTCATAAATTCTACCCACAGTTTTTTAAAATCAGCGGGGGCACCTTTCCACAGTAGTGTTGCATCATGGAACTGGACAATATGTTTGGGGGGTCGGTATTCTGCTCCTTTGGGTTTTGATTTTTTAAATGCTGCACCTCGCTTAAATAATTCTTCAAGTATGCGTGTAGCCTCATCCACGGAAAGGTTAAACTTTTCAGCTACCTGGGCTGCATTAGCAGGCAGATAACAAATAATCTCTGCTTCAGTTTCATTTGCCACACGCTGCCAGATCTGTTGTAAAAGCTGAGAATTTTCAAACATAAGACGTTTGGATAATTCTCGGTAGATACTATCTGCCATACTTCCTCCTAATTATTTTTGTTACTAATTGTAAATAGTTACTGCATATATGTCAATATATTATACAGATAGTCGTTGTGAATATCGATAGCATTAAAAGTAATAGTATTGTCATTCCCTGTTCCCATTTATTAAAATTGCTTGTAATGATATTCTTAAAGGAAAACAGTGTTAGGGAGAATTCAATTTATTATGTATATTCTTCCTGTAGTGAATTGGTGTACAAATTTTTATTAATTCAGATAGTTATTCTGCCAAACAGAGTATGCTCTCTTTAAATAATAAACGTACTTGACTGGTTTATGTTTACTATATACAATACCAGTAACGTTAAAACATAAGTAACGAAGAATTGTATGGTTACATTTGAAGATGCTAAAAAAGTTGCAGGTGAAATAGTAAAAGAAATCCAGCCTCTTTCAATTGTGGTATTTGGGTCTGTTGCACGTGACGGTTATGGGAATGACCTTGATTTATTTATAGTTGTTGATGATGCATTTCCCAAAGATGAAATTATCAGTAAAGTACATAAACAACTTAAACCATTTTATAAATATTTTGCCATTGATGAATTTATAGTGGAACAATCACTTTTACTAAAACATTATAAAAAAGGTAGTCCTTTCCTTAAAGCAATAATCAAAGAAGGCAGGAGTATATATATAAAAAATGCAGTACAGGAATGGTTGCGGCAGGCTGGTGAAGAATTAAAAACAGCTCTATATCTTTTAGATGGTGAATTCTTTAAAGGTGCATGTTATCATGCGCAACAGGCTATAGAGAAGTCAATAAAAGCAATATTATTACATAAAGGCTGGGATTTAGAAAAAATACATAATGTTAATCGACTGATAGCACTTTGCAATGAATACACTGTGCATGTTTCATTAACTGATGATGAAATAATATTCATTGATAGTATTTACAAAGGAAGTTATCCTGCCGATACAAGATTATTGCCATTAAGCGAACCTGATAGGGAGGATGCTTTGCGGGCAACACAAATAGCATCGCGCATTGTGGAAGAAATGAAAAAAAATCTAAAATAACGATGATGAAACATTTTGTGCCAATCATATTACTGATATGTGTACATATCTCAACATACGCCCAGATGCCTGACTGGGCCATGATGAAAGATAAAGAGGGTAATACCTATTATTTTGATAAAAGCGGGAAGATTTATACTGATGATGTGGAATCAGCATACAAACCTGTTTCACGGGATGGGCTGGAGTACTATACCGCAAAAGTAAAATCCCTGTGGAAAGCTGGGCATCGCACACAGTCGCTTGTTATTGCAAAATCAATCTTAGTGCTTAAAGAATCATCCATGAATGTGGTAAAGGCAAAAAAAGACATAAATGCATTTATGCGTGATATGCAGATGAAGCATGGGAAGCGTTTTGTTGACATTTCCAGAGAAGCATGGTTATATTTAACAAAGGAAGACACTACAATGTATGTATTCAATGACAAAGTACCATATATAGTGGCATTACAGGGAAATGCAGAAATCATTGTTGCAAAATCGGTTGATTCGTTGCAATATTCTTCCACAGTGATGAGAGCAGGTATACGGTTCTCTGATACCAGCGGGTATGATGCTATCATGACGATAGTAGCCGAAAGCTTTGCTGGTACTATTGAATCCATACGTGTATTGGAGCAGCACTGGCGTACTGTTGCATTTGACACATTTGATCGTGAATTACTGAAATACAGTGATAGCATGGCGCTGTATTCATTTGTTACACGGGACAATGTAGAACTCAAAGGTATGGAACTTTTGCTTGCTAAGGAAAACAGGGGATATTGTGTGAGGATTTTTACCACAAAAGAGCGGTATGATCTTTACAAAGATACCATGCTTACAATTATCAATAGCTTTTCAACCCCTTGATCGGAGCGAATACACCATTGCCGTTTCAGTACAATTATCCCTGTGCTGACAGTACTGGCAGTCCTTCCAAATCTTGTCGGGGAGTGTTTCTTTGGCAACTGCCATAAATCCTGCTTTTTTAAAGAAAGAAGGATTATAGGTAAGGCAAAAAATTTTTGCATCCCTGTGTTGCTGCAATATATCATTTACTGCATGTTCTACAAGTTGTTTCCCAATACCCTTATGGTGATGCCTGCTGTTAACTGCAAGTGACCTTATCTCAAAAAGCTTAGTATTATATTTATACTGTGAAACAACACCAATAATTTTTTTTTGGGCGATAGCAACTGTAAATGAGTCGCTGGTTTTTTCAATTTCCTCTTTGCTTCGTGGAAGCAGTATGCCCTTTTTTACATACGGGGAAAGTAAGGCAAGAATATGTTCTGCATCATCACTGGTAGCTTTTCGGATAGTAATCTTCATTATAAAAAATCAGCGTTTTAGAATAATAGCGTTTCTGAAGTTGCCATTTTTAGATTGTTCCATGATTATTTTCAATGATTTTTTTGCATCCTGCAGTGAGGTGTAGGGGCCTGCATATACATTATACTGATCTTTGTTTTTTGCAATAATAACACGTTGCCCTGTTTTACTTAATATTTGAGCTAATGTGGTGGCTTCATCCCTGGTATAAGCATTGCCAACCTTGATGGCATACGGGTATTCTGATTTTGGAAATTGCGGCTGCTGTCTGGGTTCAACCAGTGTTTTTGCCTTCTGGGCAGCATTGTTCAATGCTACTTTTGTATGAGGGTCTATAATTGGTTTACTCTGGCCTCCTGCAAATTTAATGCCAACAACAAGCCCTGCAGTAAAAGACATTATTATCAAAGCAATAATAATTGTCAGCATTCTATGTGCTTTTTTCTGTGAAAAAGATCTGTGTGTTGCATAGTTTTGCGGTATTGTATATTCGCGATAATCCTGTGCATTGTAATCAGTATAGAAGTTTTTATTATTTGAATGGAAATCAAAATTCTGCATACTCTATCAGACCTTTTATGATAAAATTTTATAATGTGTAGTACTATGAATATCGTCATTAATTGAATGGTGTATTAAGGAATTAATTAACAGCAGATTTTAATTTTTCTATTTCCTGTTTTGAAAGAACCCTGTATTTACCCACAGGCAGATTTCCCAATGTAATCGGCCCGTACTTGATACGGGTAAGACTTATTACCTCATAGCCAAGCATTGAAAACAACATACGCACCTGTCGTTTTTTGCCTTCGGTTATGGTTATGGTAACTATCGTCCACTCATCATTTATTGGAACAATTGTTGCGGGAAGTGTTTGTGTGCCATACAGTTCAATACCATGTTCTATCGCCATTTTATGATCATCGCGTAATGGGCGATCAAGCGTGACCTGGTACGTTTTTGGCACCTTGAACCGTGGGTGGGTTAGTTTGTAGGCTAAATCCCCATCATTGGTAAAAAGCAGCAGGCCTTCGGTATCCTTATCAAGCCTTCCTACGGGAAATGTTCCTTGTTCTCTGTACTGTTGTGGAATCAGTTGCAACACGGTAGGACGATTTCGTTCATCTTTTGTGGTGGTGAGATACCCCTTAGGTTTATTCAGTATAAGATAGTGGTAGGCTTGAACAGGCAGCAAAACCTGCCCTCTGTACATAACCGTATCTGTATTAATATCCACCTGATAGGAAAGATCGGTGGTAGGAATGCCATTGATATATATCTGACCCTTAATTATAATCTCTTCGGTTTTTCTGCGTGAGCCCAGCCCGCATAATGAAAGATATTTATTGATTCGTATTTTTGTTCTGGTCATCTGATAGTACACCTTCCTGTGTGTCCGGGACAGTTGATTCGGGAGCTATGTTGGGCATAGAATCTTTAAATTCAGCAATTTTTTTAAATTCAATCTTTGCATCCTGCAGGCTTTCAACTAACTGATATGAATTTCCTCTTTTAATGAAATATAAATTTTTGCCAAAACTGGTGCCATCCAGAAACATAACCTCACTTGTTCTGAAATTAAGGGAATAGCTTCCCTCTATTCCTTTAGTCCCTTTTCTGTATGATTTATATGATCCATCAGGGTACAGTTCAAGGGCGTGTTCGGTAAAATCACCACTTTTGTTCACACTCCACCATTTCCCTGAAATGTCTTTTCGTACGGTGTCAGCTTCTTTTTTCCATAAGCTGTTTACATAGCGTTCTATTGCAGCATCAGAGGTATTGATCTGTAAAGCTAATGATGATCCAAAAATCCACCCCTTTACTGTATTGGGCAGCATTACCTTGTACCAGTAATCCATCTTTCCTCCCACCCACTGCTTTTCTCTGGAAACATCGACTATGGTGACGATAGTCCCTTTATTAACAGTCGTAACTCTTGAAGAAAATATATGTGGGTCAATACGGACTGATGTAGCATCATTTATCACAACAGCTTTTGAGGTAGAAGAAGCTGCATGGATGTCATTATGTGACTTGCTGCACTGTAAAACAGCAAGCATTGCAATTATTATTATATAGATACATTTTGATTTCATCGCTTTACCCTTGTATGGTGAATTTTATTGCCATATATGTGAAACGTACCATTCAACTATGAAACAAGAATTGTTCCTGATATGTCAATTCTAATCCCGATTTTATCGGGATGAGAAATCTTTATTGTTATAGTGAGATTTCTCCTCACTGCGTTCGTCGAAATGACAGTATAAAAAAGTTTGTCGAAATGACAGAGTGTAAAGAACGTTCGTCGAAATGACAATGTATAACCGTTCACCAAAATAACAATGTTAAAAACGTTTGTTGTAATACATTCTACATGTCAATTCGAATCCCGATTGTATCGGGATGAGAAATCTTTTTAACTCTCATAGTCATCCTGAGGAGTCACGACCTTATTGAACGACGAAGGATCTTTCCTTTTATTGCACTGAGATTCTTTGTCCCTATACAATCGGGACTCAGAATGACAAAGAAATTGAATAAGATTTCTCCTCACTGCGTTTGTCGAAATGACGATATAAAAAAAGTTCGTCGAAATGACAGTGTTTAATTAACCTACCAGAGTGTACTGTAGCATCTACAAAGTTTCCCACCATTGGTTGTACTGTTACAAAAGTTAAACCTTTACGGGTTAAAACTATGTTACAGTAACTATCGCCTAAAAAAATAGTTTGGATGTAATGATATATGAAGAAAGCACTGTATTTAGTCAATAAACTTTTAATGAGAAAGCTTTTTAAAGAATTTAGCTTGACGCTATAAGGTTCTGGCTTGATTATATAAAGGAATACAGTGCAATGAATGGTTAACGGTAATGAGAATTAAGGATTTGCTTGAAGGGCGTGTTGCAACGTGGTCCAATCTGATATCAGTAGTACGGGTACTTATGGCGCCTGCCATTGCTGTTGCGTTGTACTATGAACGCATGACAGGGGATATCTGGTACTGTAAGGTTGCAGTGGCGCTGTATCTTGTTGTTGCAGTTTCAGATTTTATTGATGGTATGGTAGCACGATTGCTTCATCAGGTATCGCGGTTAGGACAGTTTTTAGACCCTGTAGCAGATAAATGTGTCATAGTCATTGTGACTGTTACCCTTTATTATTTCAGGCAATTTCCATTGTGGATGATTGTCCTCATCCTCATCCGTGATATTACTCATATCATTGCGGGCTTTTATCTTTTTTATGCACATGATATTCAGGTGCGGCCAAGTATTGCAGGGAAATGTATGGTTGTTATCATGGGACTTTGTGGTTTAATTTTCATTGTTAATCCTTTGCATACGTTTGCTGGCTACACATTACAGCAAATATCATTACTGTTAGTTGTACTATTCATGGTAGTTTCATCAATAAGTAACTGGCGTATCTATTCCAAATTTTACTTTACAGGCAAGCGATAGTACCTTACAACAAATCAATGCTGAAATCCCGTGACATTGTTAAGAGCATTACCCGCTGTGTAATTCTTCTTTTGAATATAGCCTTTATACCTGTTTATTCTGACATATATTTGCAGGACAGTATTATCCTCCCGGTAAAGATTGTTTCAGGTAATGCTTATATATCTGAATATGATATTAGAACACTGTTGCCAGTACAATCGTCATTTGACATACTGCTACAGCGTGGGAAGGTTATGCGTGGACCACGATTTGCAATCTATACTGTTGGCATGTCGGTTGCACTGGCAGGGGAGGTGCTGCTTCGCAGTGACTATCCTGTTACACGTATGCAGGGAGAAGTTTTGATTCCTTTAGATATTGCCCTGCCAATGATAGAAAACCTGCTGGAAGGGTATACTGTTGCCATGCAGGGAAACAATATTATTATCAAAAAGGAAGCAGGAGGAGTGCAGGAAAAACAAAAAGAAACAAAGCCATTGCCTCATGTATCAAAAGATGCTATTGGATTTATTGTGGTGGATGCTGGACATGGTGGGAAAGACCCTGGAGCAATTGGCAAAAGCGGCATTAAAGAAAAGCATTTAACATTACAGATTGCGCGAGAGGTTACATTAGAGCTACAGAAAAAATTGCCAGGTATTGATGTGGTGATGACCAGAACCACCGATAAATTTTTAGAACTGGGTGAGCGTACTGAAATAGCAAACAGGTTGCTTAAAAAAGGCGTCAATGGAATATTTGTAAGCATTCATTGCAATGCAGCTGTGGTGAGTAAAATTTCAGGTTTTGAAACCTATTATCTTTCGCAGAATCCTTCAAATGAAGAGGCGCGTACCACCGCCGTACTTGAAAACAATGTCATTGTGTTTGAATCGCCTGAAAAGCGAAAGCGCTACAGCGATGTTGATATTATTGAAGCGCTGATGCTGACCACGCAAATTCAAAAGGAAAGTTACATGCTTGCATCCGCAATTCAAAAAGGCATTGATAGAAATATCAGTGAATTTAAATCAAAAGGTGTCAAAAAGGCTGATTTTTTTGTATTACGTGGCTGCCTTATGCCTTCAGCACTTGTTGAGGTTGGCTATATTACCAATCCAAAAGAAAAAGGTTTTTTGACCAATAAAAAATATCAAAAAAAGCTTGCACGTGGTATAACTGAAGGCATTATGCGTTTTATTGATACATACAATAAAACAGTATTGAATAATTAATGTGTGCGATAGTTATCAGTGCATAATGATTACTGTAATGGTATAGTAGAAAATAAATTTTCCATATCACACTGTGAAGGAATGATACTGTATGAAACATAAACGTTCTTTTGACAAACGGAAAACCGCATATAAAAAGTATAAAGAAAAAACCTGGCAATTGTATAATACATTAATAGAACAATGCAGGCACTATTATACTACTTTTATTGAACTTGTAGTTAATCCGCAAGCAGATACCAAAAAGCGCTACCGAATGGTACTGTTAGCAGCCAGCGTAATATGTATTATTGATTATGCTGCCATATCAGTTCTTACTGACAAAAATATATTTGATATTTATCCATCGTTGCCTGAACTGGATACCCGTGAAACAATAGACATTTTTGTTGCCGATTTAGATGCAAAATCTATTCTGAAAGAAACACGGGAAGTATC
>JARYLT010000010.1 GCA_029907515.1 Spirochaetota bacterium
TTGGTTGAGTTTTTATTATCTGGTAGGAGTACAATGCTTCTTTACAAGCATTTTTACACACTCTATGGGACATTACCTCAGGGATGATAATATTATTATTCCTGAATAATAGTAATCATTGAAGATAATTTTTTCTAAGTATATAATGATAAAAAATTTCTATCTTTTGTAATTATTGCATTACGTTTTTTTATTAAATGGCAATAATATGATAACCTCTGTTCCTACACCTTTCTTGCTTTCTATTTCTATTTCGCCATCGTAACTCTTTATGATTGAATATGAAATTGATAATCCCAACCCTGTACCCTCTTTAGGTTTTGTGGTGAAAAAAGGTTCAAATAATAAATGTTTATTTTCTTCATGAATCCCTATTCCAGTATCCTTTACAGATAACCGAGCAAAAATTTTTTCTCCTCTCTGCTCGGTGGATATATCTATCTGTATGCTACCCTCACCTTTTTCTACAACCGCATCTTCTGCATTTGTAAGAATATTCATAATTACCTGAATTAATCGTGTTAAAGGCATTTTTACATATATTTTTTGTTTTGGTATATTGATATTGATAGGTATACCTTTTTTTTGAATATTTTTAGAAAGTATTTTTAATGGATACGTCCGGAATATTTCATTGAGATTAATTATATCATCATTTAATGCTGCAGGTTTGGCATAATCTTTAAGTTGTTTAACAATATTACTTATACGCTGTATTTCTTCCAGTAAAGACCTGATAATATCTTTAATTTCCTGATCGTAATCCCCTTGATCAAGTTTTTGATCCAATTCAGCAATATCCAATTGCATAATTGATAAAGGATTATTAATTTCATGAGCAACCCCAGCTATTATTCTACCTATAGCAACCAATTTCTCATATCTGTCAAGAGCCTCCTTCATTTTCACCTGTTCCGCAATAGAATTGATTTTTTCAAATGCAATTGCAATTAAATTAGATACACTGGTTAAAATAGTAATAATGATATTATTTATAAATTCTACCTCTTTATTGAAAGCTACCAGAATAATCATTTTAAGATCTTTCCCAATAAAAATTGGTATAAAATTTATATTTTTAAATCTCATAACATTGCTAAACAATAATTGATCTTCATCATTTAATTCTATAATTGGGTTGGTTATGAACATAATAGTTTTACTTTTTGTTAATTTCTGAATGATAAAAGAAGTTTTATAACTTATTTCTGTATTAGTTACTATATGTTCATTATTGATATACTTATGACTTATATACCTATCGATGGAAAATACTAGAATTTCTAAATAATCTGGGTTTAATATACTAGTTATAAATGAATGAATTTGTAATAATAAATTATCCATGTCATCGATACGAACAACACTTGCAGTAAACTTAGTTAATGAATTTACTAAATCAATAATCTGATGGGATTGCTGTACAATTTCATTTTCAATTTTTTTCTGATGCGTAATATCGCGGATAAATGCAAAATTTCCTAAATAATTACCTAAAATGTCATATAGTTTTGACATTGAAACTATTACATTCTTTTCCTGATTATCTGCAGTTATTATAATAGCTTCAAAATCCCGTAACATATCCGGAGAAGAACTTGTTAGTTCATCCATATTTTGTTTATTAACTGGCTTTATATATGAGCTAAACATTTCACCTTTAACATTTTTACCAGAACGCCCTATTAAATGTAAAAAAGCGTTATTATAATCAATAATTTCGCCAAATTCATTTATAACCACAAAACCCAATTTAACAGTTTCTATTATTCTTCTGTTATAATTTCGTTCATTCTCAATAATTTTATGGAGGCGGGTAATATCCGTAATATCTTTAACAAATCCATAATATTGTTCATCATCGCTTTCAGAGGTAGATAAGTAATTCAAACTTATTATATAATTTTTAAATCCGTTGTTTGAGCTGCTTACCTCGGTTATTTGTGATATGTGTGACTTTTTAAGATAATTTATCTTTTTTTCAAATTCTCTTTTATATAAAGGGTCAAAGAGTTCGGCTAATGTTATTGTACCAAAGCTATCCGGGGTTATATGAAACATTTTCTGGAAGGAAGGATTACAATCTATTATTTTTTGATTTTTATCAATAACAAAAAAACCATCGATTGTATTATCAATTATACTTTGAAAATAATTTTTTTCGATAGCAATCGTGTTTTCTAATTTTTTTAGATCAGTAATATCACTTGCAATGAAAACAAATATCGTTTCATTACTTAATGATTGTATTGGATAAATAAATACTTTAAAATAAATTTCATTATCACTTAGCGTAATCTTTATTTCTTTATTGTCTGAAGATTGATATACATCATCTTTTGAATAATTCATTAATCGTAAAATATTATTTTCTTCTTTATAATTCGCACCAAAATATTTTATAAACGTATCATTGGCATATAATATTTCTCCATTTTCATTTGCAAAACAAACTAAATTTTTTGATTTGTTTATAGCATTTTGAAATAATACCAATGTATTTTGCTTTTCAACTATTTCCTCAAGATTCCTCATTATAGAAATTTTATAAACATTGCCATCAAAATCAACAAATGGGGAGTTTATAACATCGTAATCTTGATTATTTTTATTCAATTTTACTTCATATCGAATAGTATTACCATCCAGTACTAAACTTAATTTACAATCAGGACAATAATCATCTTCACAAGCAAAGACTTTATAACAATATTGCCCTCTGATATCGCCAAATAACTTCTTTATTGCTTTGTTAGCAAACACTATTAAACCGTTTTTATCAGTAATGTGGATAAGATCATCTAGAAGGTCAAAAGCAGAAAAAAAGGGGGCTGAAGAAAACTTGATATTGTCTTCGTTTTCGTGGGTAAGATCTGAATATTTTAATTGCTGTATTTGTTTATTTTTTATTTGTAATAATATACGATTCGTATTGATACGTCTGATATATAATTCAAACGTATCTGTCAATATTCTGTTTTCCTGTACTTTATTATTTAAAACTTTATAAACTTCCTCCTGTTGAAATTTGTTTAAAAGAAAAATATCGAAAATATTTCTATCTTTTTTTAAATTTTCAGTATGTAATAAAAATTTTTTATTTTGTAAAAAAGATAGATTGGCATATTTTATCCTGCCAGAATTGTCACATGCAATTATTGGGGTCTCAATTACATCTAGATATTTATATTGGTTAAACATGTTAGTAACAATTTGTATAAGTCGGATTAAACTATATCTTATTCCATGAAGATCTCTCACATACTATTTATAATAAAATAATAAAAATATTTTTCTATAGTTGCTACTATGGCTAAATAATACAATAATAAAATCAAATTGTCAAGATATAACCTCATAAACACATTGTATTATACAATGACTTATTGAGATTAACACTTGACAAATTTATAATACTTTTAGAAGTTTTTTTTAAAATTGATTGGTCATGACTTTATTCAAAATTCTAATAACTTAATTTATTATTCACATAATATTTATTATACGGAGTTAGAACATTGGCAAAAGAACAAAATCCTAAAAATTCGAAGAAGAAAAAAAGTACAGCAAAGCCTAAAACCAAAAAAGAAATTACAGCCAGCAAAAGTAAATCAAGAACAAAGCAATCTGCTATACAGGAAGCACAAGCACAAGCTGCTCATACAAAAAAAGAACAGAAGAAACCCGAAAAAAATCTGATAGAAGCTTTAATCAAGGAAGCAGATGAAAATGCACATAACGATTCACTGGAGGAAGTGGAAGTAGACCCTGATGCTTTGCGCCGTGGTGATAAGCCAATGAATATAGTGGATCATCTGGATGAATTCCGCTCCAGATTGCTCATTGTGTTGGTTACTGTGATAGTGTTAACTGTATTAGGCTTTTATTTCTCCGATTTTTTGCTGGACGCCATTAACAAACCATTCATAGAGTCAGGTTTTAAATTAAATATATTTAATCTGGTGGAAGGCTTTGTGTTGCGAATAAAGGCCTCTTTTGTGATGGGACTGCTTATTGGCTTACCTTTGCTTGTCTATCATCTATGGCAATATATAAAACCAGCCATAGACATTGATAACCGAAAATTTGCAGTATATTCAATTATTGCAGCTGTTATATTGTTTTACGCTGGCCTTGGAGCTACCTATTTTTATTTATTACCGCTATCAATTAAAGTGCTCCTTAGCTTCACCCCTCCTGACATGGAAAATATGATCAATGCTTCAAAATATTTTAATTTTGCAATTTTATTTGCTGTAGCTATTGGCATCACATTTGAAATGCCCATTATAATCATGATACTAACTCGCATTGGTATAGTTTCACCATCATTTTTAATCAGCAAAAGAAAATATGCGATAGTCCTGATATGGATTTTTGCTGCTGTCATAACCCCTACAACTGATCCACTAACTTTAACGCTCGTAGCGGTACCTTTAATGCTTTTATATGAGCTATCGATAGTAATTTCAAAATTCATTGTTATACGAAAAAAGAGAAAAGAACTTACACAATAACTATTTGACAATTTAGCTTATTTATGACGCTATGTTTTCGTTGATGCATGTTTCATGGTATATTTTTTATAAAACATAATAGAGAGGTGAATTATGGCAATAAAATATCTGGATCAGATCAACGTCAGCAATAAAAAGGTTTTAATACGTGCAGATTTCAATGTGCCGTACGATAAAAACATGAATATAACTGACGATACCAGAATCACTTCTACATTGCCAACTATTGAATATTGTTTAAAACAGAATGCAACTGTAATTTTAGTATCCCACTTAGGAAGGCCAAAAGGAAAGCCAGTACCTGAAATGTCATTAAAACCTGTTGCCAAACGGCTTTCAGAGTTGTTAAAAAAAGATGTAGTATTTATTGATAAACCTATTACGCAGGGAATTCAGGATGAAATTAATAAATTAAAACCCGGTGATGTGGCGCTTCTGGAAAATATACGGTTTTACCCGGAAGAAGAAAAAAATGATGAAAATTTTGGCAAATTATTAGGTGCATTGGCAGACGTGTATGTTAATGATGCATTTGCAACAGCTCACCGTGGACATGCTTCAAATGAAGCTATAACACGCTATGTCAAAGAATGTGTTGCAGGCTTTTTAATGAAAGATGAACTTGAATATTTTAAAAAGGCTCTGGTTCAGCCACAAAAACCTGTAACAGCAATCATTGGCGGTGTAAAAATTTCCACAAAAATTGAAGTACTGAAAAATATAATTCCCAAAGTTGACAATCTTCTTATTGGCGGGGGTATGTCATATACATTTTTAAAGGCATTGGGATATAATATTGGTAAATCTGTTGTTGAAGAAGACCAGCTTAATACAGCAAAGGAAATTATTGAACTGGCCAAAAAGCACAATGTCAACTTACTTTTACCAGAAGACATTGTTGTGTCTAACAAGTTTGACAGTCCAGAAGGTAAAGAAGTTGTTCCAATTACCAGTATCCCAGATAACAAAGAGGGCGTTGACATTGGCCCTGCCACCCGTAAAAAGTTTGCTGAAATTATAAAACAATCAAAAACAGTTATATGGAATGGGCCATTAGGTGCTTTTGAAACAAAAGAATTTGCTGAGGGCACCGGGGAAATTGCTAAAATAGTTGCCGAGTCAGGTTGTACAAGCGTTATCGGGGGCGGTGATACTGGTGCAGCAATTAATTCTTCAGGTTATGCTGACAAAATGACCTACATCTCCACAGCAGGTGGTGCATTCCTGGAACTTATGGAAGGGAAAATACTGCCAGCAGTTAAAGCTCTGGACAAATAAACAGTAACTATCGCACATAAAAATAAAAAAGCGGGTTTTATGATAACCCGCTTTTTTAATACCATAGCAATAAAAATTTTTGCACAATTTGTTATGCGATAGTTACTACATAGTAAGTGCTTTCTTGATTGTTGCCACCAGATTATCTGGATTGACCGGTTTCTGGAAAACACCATTAAAACCCAACTTATCGATTTCAATATTAGTTGCAGTTGCTGTACCAATGCTGCTTAAAAGATAGATTGGTATTGAAGGGTTGCTCTTCTTAATTTCCTGGGCAACTTTTGTACCTGCGTCTATTCTTTCCATCATCATATCACATAAAATGAGATCTGGTTTGCTGCTTGCAACAGCGTCAATACCTTCTTTTCCACTCATTGCAGTAACTACATCAAATCCATTTGCTGAAAGAATAGCTTTGATAGAATCTAAAATATCCGGATCATCATCAATTACTAAGATAATTTTCTTATTTGCCATACTTATCACTCCTGGTTAGTAGTAAAATTAAATACCTTTACCCGCTATACAGCGAGAAAAGTGGTTTTCAATGAATTCTGTTAAAAATGTATATGCATCATCTAAATTACACTTTGCCTTACTGGTCATAGGCAACCCCATTTCCCACTCATACCCACGAATAGCCAGGATATAGCTTTCTGGTTTTTTATTATAAAGATCCTGGCAAAGTGCAAGTATAGATTCAGCCGACAGTTCATGTGTTGTGAACGTAATTGTATGTGCCGGCTGAATCTTTGTAAGTTCATACGGTTTATCAATGTTAAGTGCTGCATCAGCAAAGATAACAAGATCATATTCTGAAATGGTCAAAGCATCTTCAATGTTGAGCTGATAATTATAATCCACATCAACATACTTGCTTAAATATTCATCATTTTCAATCCTTAATGCCAGCTCAACACCCAGACCATCATCCTGTCTTCCAGGATTGCCATATCCATACACTAAACACTTAACATTATTCAGCATGCTTACTTCCTTTTCTGATCTACTACATTGCCTTCAGCATCAACTAATGTAACTTCCAGAGGCATCTTCCCAATAGCATGTGTTGCACAGCTTAAACATGGGTCATATGCACGTATTGCTACTTCAACCGCATTAAGCATGCCTTCAGTAATTTCCTTTTTGCCACTGATCTGATTAACTGCTACCCAGTTAACTGCTCTGTTCATTGGCTCATTATTATTGGTAGTGGAAACAATAAGGTTAGCCATTTCAATCTGGTCATTATCATTTATACGATAGTGATGGAATAAAGTACCTCGTGGTGCTTCAATTAATCCAACACCTTCTTTAACCTTTGTACCCTTGGCAACAAGCTTATCACCCTGCAGATCAGAGTCATTTAAAAGTTGTTCAATCATTTCTGCTGAGTGCAATAACTCAATGAGTCGTGCCCAGTGCATATGCATTGACATATTATTGGGTTTGCCTTTTGTATATGCTTTAAATTCTTCAAATTCTTTCTGTGCCAGTGGTGTTGGAATAAAATCAGCAGTATTGAGTCGTGCTAACGGTCCTACGCGATACCATCCATCTTTTTTGCCCAATGACTTGAGATATGGAAATTTCATATAACTCCATGATCTGACTTCTTCACCTATATACCTGAGATAGTCCTGATAATCAACATCATTTAAGATCTTCTTGCCATCAGCATCAACTGCTCTCAAAACTCCATGGTAAAGATCCAGCGCACCGTCTTTTCGTACAAGGCTTAAGTGATTTGATGGGAATGTTGCAAAATTATCAATAAAATCCTTATTCTTCTTGTGGTAGTCTTTGAAAAAGTTTAATGCAGCCTGTGACCATTCTATCATCTTTTTAATGTTCATTGGATCAGCTCCTTTGAGGAACTCATCTCTTTCCTGAACACTTAAGTTTTTGTTAATACCACCAGGAATTGCTCCCGTACCATGTATCTTTTTACCTGCTGTTGCTCTGATTATCTCCTGGCCAAACTTACGCATCATAACACCCTGTACTGCTAAATCAGGGAATTTCATGGCAACACCAATAACATTGCGTATTGCAGGATCTGCATCAACTCCAAACAACAAATCAGGTGATACTAAATGGAAAAAATGCAATGCATGTGACTGGAACATCTGTCCATAATGCATGAGTCTACGCATTTTTTCTGCAGTGGGGGTTAATCCATCCGGGCCAACACCAACAATAACATCCATCGCTTTAGCTGCTGCTAAATGATGGCTAACAGGGCAAATTCCACAAAGGCGCTGCACCAGAACCGGTGCTTCCCAGTATGGTCTGCCCTGAACAAATCGTTCAAATCCTCTAAACTCAACAATGTGAAAACGTGAATCAAGTACATTGTTTTGAGGATCAAGCTGAATGGTCACTTTACCATGACCTTCAACCCTTGTTACAGGTTCTATCGTTATTTTTCTAGCCATAAGCTTTCTTCTCCTAAAACAAAATTAGTCAAACTTTACAACTTCGTACGGTAATTCTAACTCTTTACCGGTAAGAAGTGCTACCAGTGCTTCCCAGATTAAATCTGCACGGGGAGGACATCCCGGCAAGAAATAATCTATTTTAACTATCTCATGACAAGGATATACCCTGTCCAGAATCATTGGTAATTCATCATCATTGGGAATAATATTATCATCAACAGTTGGGCATTTCAAGTATGCTTCTTCCAAGCATTCTTTTACAGGAATACCATTGCGCATAGCTGGTAATCCACCCATAATAGCGCATTCACCAACTGATATAAGTATTTTACAATTTTTGCGGAATAACTTAAGGTTTTCAACATTTTCACTGTTACAGCATCCACCTTCTATTAATCCAATATCACACTGCTTGGTGAAGGTTTTAATATCATCAATTGGTGACTTGTTAAATTCAACCAATTCAATTAACTTTAATATTCTATCATCAATGTCCAGAATGGACATATGGCATCCAAAACATCCTGCCAGTGAAGCAGTTGCGACAACTGGTTTACTCATTGTATTCCTCCATAGATCTTCATTAAAATCAGGCTTTTTCAATTTCACTGCCAATAGGCTTGCTATCAAACTTACGCTTGCCAATTGGGATAGCAAAACCAACTTCTTTCTTCAATATAGCACCAACCGGGCACAAATCCATTGCCTTCTTGGCCATTTCATCGGTCATGGTTGCTGCTAAATCTTTATCAACCGTAACTTCAACATGGCCACCCCTGTTAACAACACCAAAGATACGTTTTCCGTCTGGAGTGGTTATACCACGAACACAGCGCAAGCACTGAACGCAACGGTTTCGTTCAATTACTATCTTTGGTATTGATGCATCCAGTGTCCGTTTGGGGAAAAGGAACGGAAACCGTGGTGCCATCATCAAATACCGGTATCCTAACGCCTGCAACTCGCAATTACCGCTTTTTTCACATGTTGGGCACATGTGATTGCCTTCAACAAAAAGCATTTCAATTATAGCTTTGCGATAATCTTCCAGATCAGCAGTTTTGTTTTCTACCACCATACCTTCAGTTACAGGTGTTGTACAGGCAGACATATTCCTGCCACCAACTTTAACAGTACAGATACGGCAGGTACCAGCTGGTTTTAACCCTTCAAAATGGCATAATGTTGGAATATATATGCCATTATCCTTTGCTGCTTCAACAATTGTCTGGCCGGGTTTAGCCTTACATGCTTTTCCGTCTATAGTAAAATTTATAGTACTCATATTAGTGTTCCTCTACTTTTGGGATTCTTCCTGCTGCTTTGCATGATTCTTCAACAGCAGCTAAAAGATCGAATGTGGATACATAATCAGTATCCTTCTTTACTTTTGCTTCATACATTTCTCTGAAATTCTGGATAGTAGTATATATTGGATTAGGTGATGTCTGTCCCAAACCGCAACGGCTGGTGGCTTTCACTATCTTACACCAATCTTCCAGTTCCTGAACATCTTTTGTTGATGCCTTTCCAGACATTATCTTTTCCAACTTCTGTTTAAGTATTACATTACCTGCTCTACATGGAACACACCAGCCACAGGATTCTTCCACAAAGAAATCCATGAAATTATGGACTATTTCAAAAAGATCGCGGTCAGGTCCTATGATAATAATTGAACCACCGGTTGCCAGATCATCAAAGCAGATTCTTCGTCCAAAATCTTTCTTGCCTATGCATGTGCCTGATGGACCACCTACCTGAACAGCCTTTGCTGTTCTGCCACCAACCATTTCCAGTAACGTTGATATGGTAGTACCAAATTCAACTTCATAAACACCAGGATTCTGACAATCTCCAGAAACACTTAACAGTTTTGTTCCCTTTGACTGTGCGGTACCCATCTTTGCAAACCATTCGCCACCTTCTAACATAATGCGAACTGCACAACACAATGTTTCAACATTGTTTACAGTTGTAGGATAGCCAAGGTAACCTTTCTGCACCGGGAATGGTGGACGGTTACGTGGTTCACCACGCTTGCCTTCAGCTGATTCAATGAGTGCTGATTCTTCGCCGCATATATATGCCCCTGCACCCATCTGAATTCTGATATCAAAATCAAACCCTTTGCCTGCAATATTTTTACCAAGTATTTTCTTTGCACGCAAATCTTCGAGTACCTTTTCAAGGTATTTCTTCAAATAAAGGTATTCAGCTCTAAGGTAAATAATACCTTCATTTGCCCCTACAGCATACCCTGCAATGGCCATGCCTTCAAATAACATGTGGGGCAATTCAGTTAAAATTACACGGTCTTTAAATGTTCCCGGTTCACCTTCGTCTGCGTTGCAAATAACATAATGCTTTGCACCTTCAGCTTTTCTACAGAATTCCCATTTCATACCAGTTGGGAAACCTGCACCACCTCGGCCTCGAAGATTAGCAATTTTAACTTCTTCAATTACATCTTCTGGCTTTTTAGAAAGTGCAGCTTTAATTGCAGAACCTTGCTCAAAAGGTGCAAAGAGTACCGTGCCCTTTCGCATAATATTATTCTTTACCATTGCACGGATCAAATCAGACTGATTTGCACCATCGCCGTACTCTTTTACAAGATCCTTAACATCTTTCCCGGCTTTCATCCCGGCTACTATCTCTTTCACCTTATCCTGAGTAAGGTTTGTAAACACAACACCATTAATGATAGCAGCAGGCTCCTGATCGTTCATACCGATACAAGAAGTATCGTACAAACCAATAAGGCCATCAGAAGTTGTTCTTCCAAAGCTGCAACCTACAGCATCTTCAAATGCTTTTGCAATTGCAGCACGGCCTTTCATATTAGCAACCGCACTGTTATTCAGATATACCGTATACTTGCCTCTAGGGGTTTTTGTAAAGAAGTGGTAAAATGTTATCACCCCTTCAACATCAACCTTTGAAAGATCAAGTAGCTTAGCAATCTGACTAACAGCCTCATCCGACACACACCCTAATTCTGTCTGCACATCTGTGATGATGTCCATTAAACGGGTCCTGTCGTTTTTGTACTTTGAAACAACCTGTTTAACAACCGCATCTAAGCTTGCCATATTACCTCTTTTTGATATTTAATAATTAATTTATGATTAGTATAAATTTAATAATTGTTACGCAAAAAATAATGATAAAAAGGAATCAGTACAATCCTTCAATATTGAACTTTAATTTCAATAAAAAAATTTAGATTTAACGCATTTTTACCAATAAGTGCTATTATTATAAAAATATTATATTATTATTGCTATTATTTTAACAATATATATTCATAATATGCCATCATAGAATACAATATATTAAAAATCCCAGTATATAATTTACAATTTTAATATATCATTTTATATATAAATATCCATAGATTCGTATAGTAAATACTAATTTATTATTAATCAGGATTATAATTTTTTATCCTGTTTCTAATCAGTATGGAAAAAAATAGTTGGTTATTACCACAATCAGCAATAATTACTAAAAATGTTTTATCAGAAATGAATTATATACTCCTGCTGACAAAAGCATTAGAAATAACCAGACATTTGTTGCATGAAAAAATAAATTTATTTCATTATAAACTTCCATAATTTAGATTTATTGTAAATTTAAAAAATTTGAAAAATCCATATATACTCTTAAAAAATTCTTGCAAAAACTTATATTAGAACTATTTTAGGAAAAAGTGCGGGTGTAATTCAGTGGTAGAATGTCAGCTTCCCAAGCTGAACGCCGTGGGTTCGAGTCCCATCACCCGCTCATTTTTTTATATAAACCCCTTCCACAGTAACTATCGCCCATAATAAAAAATTATGTATTTCCTTTTCATGGCGATATAATAACAATTGACATATTTATTCATATAGTATTGTGTACCATATACATTAATTCATAGCTATTTATATGCAAAAGGCTAATTCACATGTTGTAAATGTTACTACTCACTCCCTTATTGCTGCCATAGGGAATACTCCTCTTATTGAGTTATCAAAACTTTCACCCAAAGGAAGCAGAATATTAGCAAAATTTGAAGGTGCAAATCCTGGCGGTTCCATAAAAGACCGTACAGCCTGGTACATGATTAAAAAAGCAATTGAATCAGGAACATTAACGCCCAACAAAACTATACTTGAACCAACAAGTGGGAATACGGGTATTGGTCTTGCAATGGTTGGTTCTGTATTAGGATACAAAGTTGTTCTTTGCATGCCAAAATGTGTCAGCGTTGAACGCCAGCAAACGCTTATTGCGTTTGGAGCACAATTAGTGTTGACTGATGGTTGCATGGGTACTGATGGTGCAATAATCCAGGCACATAAAATGTATGAAGAAAATCCAGATGTTTATTTTATGCCCAATCAGTTTTCCAATCCGGCAAATGTACTGGCGCACTATGAAACAACCGGAGCAGAAATTCTGGAGCAAACTGGCGGGCAGATAAGCGCTTTTGTAGCAGGACTGGGAACCACAGGAACCATTATGGGTGTAGCCAAAAGACTAAAAGAATATAATCCAAAAATCAAGATAATTGGCGTTGAACCTGTCCCAGGTCATTCAATTCAGGGTTTAAAGAATATGCAGGAGGCGATAGTTCCTGATATATATAATCCCGGCATGCTTGATGACATCATTACCATTGACGATGAAACCGCATTTGAACATACACGCAAATTAGCATTACAGGAAGGCCTTTTCTGTGGCATGTCAAGCGGTGCTGCCGTTGCAGGAAGCATTCAGGTTGCAAACGATCTGAAACAGGGTACTGTGGTTACTATCCTACCCGACAGGGGTGATCGATACCTTTCAACATCGCTATTCCAATCAATTTGCGCCAAATGCCCACCGTAAGATTTGATGCAACATTCTGAGTTCAAAGTTCTATCGAACCTTCAATTTTTTCTTCAGATACCGATGTTATCATGACAGGTACTATCGAACCCAACTTGCTTCTACTATAATGATAATTTTCAAGTGCAACTTTTAGATAGGTATCGGTAAGTGCCGTTATACCATCCCCATCTTTTTCTATGACTGCTGGACGAATTGTATTTAAAAACTGTAAACGATACTGGTATGAACATTCTCGTGCGACATCGCGCAAACGTTGTGCTCTGGCATGGATAATATCATATGGCAATGGGCGATAGTTACTGGAAAGTGTCCCTTCCCTGGGTGAATAGCTGAACTGATGAACATAGGCAAACGACAATCGTTGTACCAATTCTAACGTTGCTTCAAAATCTTTTTCTGTTTCTGAAGGGTATCCAACAATAATATCAGTACCGATAGCAATCTCTGGCATTGATGTCCTTATTGTGTCAATGAGCTTTGTATAGAAATCTACTGAATATGGCCGATTCATGTGCCGAAGAACAGGATCAGAACCTGATTGCAGCGGCAGGTGAATGTGTTTGCAAACTTTATCATGCTTTAAAATATCTATCAGTTCTTCACTAAGGTGTGTAGGTTCAACTGACGTTACCCGTACTCTGAAATTACCATCAAGAGTAATTATTTTCTTTATAAGCGATGCTAATGTATCATCGTTATACTGATATTTACCAATAGTTATACCAGTTAATACAATTTCAGGACAATTACATTCAATCAAAAATTGTGCATGTTTTACAATATCATCCACCGGCCTTGATGTTGGATTACCACGCACTTTTGGGACAATGCAATATGAGCATCCCCCATCACATCCATCCTGAATTTTGATATAGCCACGCGTTCGCATAAATGGCAATGCATACGCATTTGCAATAGTACTTATGGAAGTGTCTCCATTATCTGTATCAATTGCCCCTGATAAAATAACCAGTTGATCTTTTTGCATATTTGTAAATGATGCCTGTACTTCATTCATGGCATCAAGTTCATCTTTATGTGTTTCAACCATGCAACCCGTAACAATGACCTTGCCAGTTTTGGAAAATTTTGAACCCTGGCGAATATAATTACGGCATTTTTTATTGCTTTTATCTGTCACTGTGCAGGTGTTAATGATAACAATATCTGCAGGAGAGCCAAAGGGGACCGCTTTAAAACCTGAAGATAAAAACTGTGATGCTATCTGAGCAGATTCATACTGATTACATTTACACCCTAACGTCTTTATTGAAAACGTTTTTTCATACATTGCTCTCGGTTTTTTTAATCTCCCTGAAAATAATTCGCATCCTGGTTGCTGCAGTAAGATTTGTAGTAACTGCCATAAGAATCATAGCACCAATCATAACGATTTCAGGATTGACCGATGAATTTTTGAATAATACCTGGAAGAATGGGTGTAAAACTGAAATGACACACAATATTGTTAATCGCTCAGCTCTCTGCATTACTCCCCGTTTTGTAGTGATACCTATAGCTTCTCCTCGTGCCTTTGTATAACTTACCAGTTCTGATCCTATTAAAGCTACTATTGTGGCAAGTAATGCAATGAAATTATTCTGATAATACAACGCTATGCCTAAAAACACAACACCTTCACTGTATCTATCAACACATGAATCCCAGTATGCACCTGATTTTGTTACTGTATTAGTTGTTCGTGCAACACGGCCATCTATTATATCCAGCGTTGCACTTACTATGAGTATCCACCCTGCCAGACCAAAATTCCCAATATAATAAAAATAAGCACTGACAAAAGCCAGTATAAGGGAAATTGCAGTAATAGTATTGGGTTTTATTTTAAAATAAATAAAGAAATTAATAAATGGCTGATTAACCCAATACCAGAATTCCCTGAAAATAAGGCCCATAAACGTTTCATGCATTCTTGCTACTATTTCAGGATCCTTAGGCCTTTTAGGATATATAAATAAAAAAACAATAAAACTTAATAAAGCCAGTGCATTAATGATAATCAATGGCAATAGGGAACGAACAATTTCATTTTGCAAAAATTCAACCATACATACTACCCTATAAAAGCAAATAATAATGTGGGGTAACCAGCTTATGCAGCAGTATTGATAATAGTCAAGTATATTTGCAGTATTTAATCTGGTTTTCTAAAAAATCACATACTGAATATATTTAATTACTTTTCTTTTGTCATTCTATATATAAATCGCGCACGTTCATTTGCCGGGTCTACTTCTAAAGCTTTCTTAGAATAATAATTTGCCTTGTTATTGTTTTTATGTTTCATGTATAATTCAGACAACGCTATATAAGCACCAGTATGTGTTGGATCTAACTCAATAACTTTTTCAAATATCTTCTTAGCTTCAACATCATCTGGATCAGTTTGTTTATAATACATGATTCCAAGCATATACAAAACTTCAATAGAATCAGGCATAATGATTAATGCTTCTTTTGCATATTTAATGCCGTCTTTAATATATTTTTCTTTTAGTGAAGCAGGTATATTTGTTTCATATGCTTCTATAAATCGTGTTTTTGCCATGTAATATAATAACTCATATATATCTTGCTTATCAACTATCCTGTCTTTATTTTTGTATGCCTGTTCAAATTCATTAAAAGCAAATTGTAAAACATTGTCATTAAAATATATTTTACCCAGTTCAATATGAGCTTCTGGATAGCTGGCATCAAGAATAATTGCCTGATTATATTCTTTTATGGCATTGCCAAATTCACCGGTGTTTTTATAATAATCACCCCGTGCTTTATGAATCTTTGCAAATTCAGGATATGCACCTTCAAATCGTTGAATAACCCTATCACCTATTGTTGATAATCTGAAATATCCATACCCAACCAGCATATCGCCAAATGATTGTGAACGGAAAATAGTTTCAACCGTAAAACGGGAAACAATTAAATTATTAGTATTTATCACATATAACGTTGTTCCTTTATGGATACCGTCAGTATTATAAAGCCTGACAGTTACTTTTGTTTTAGGCTGGACTGTGCGGGTTAATTCCTGTTTTGCTGTATCTTCCCTTTCCCCAATGCTGATAATTCTCCCCTTAACTATCGCTTTCCATGCAACATAATCATTTTGTGTATAAAAAACAGGAATAATCTGACCAGGATTATCATATTTCATCTGGCCGGTTGCAAAGATAGTACTCACTAATAAAAATACGATACAAATAGAACGATTCAAAATGTGGAGAATATGATTATTAATGATTCCCATTATTTTTCCTTTAAATATCGTAAAGGATTAAGTGGCGTTATATATTTCCTGAATTCGAAATGTACATGTGCTCCGGTTACTGAACCCGTCATGCCACTTTTCGCAATAACCTGCCCTTTCTGAACGCTATCACCTTCCTTAACTAAATTATTACTATTATGCCCATATACAGAAATATACCCATTATCATGTTTTAATACAACCACATTTCCATAACCATCTTTCCATCCTGAATAAATTACTGCACCATTAAGAGCCGCTCTAACAGGTGTCCCTACATCACAACTTATATCCAACCCGCAGTGAAATTGCCTGCCTTTACCCAATGGATTCTTTCTAGTCCCAAAACTTGATGTAATTTTGCCATTTACCGGCCATAGTAACGATATATTTAATTTAATTTGACTATTTTCTTTTGATTTTTCTCTTTTTGCTATATATGTAGTATGTTTAATGTTAATATCATTTAAATCTACATGAGTATCTGGTATAAAAATTGTTTGCCCATTAATAACACAATTGGAATTTTTTAATGAATTATTAACCATAATATTATGTAAAGGAACTTTATAAAGACGAGCTATTGCTATTAATGACTCTCCTTTTTTTACTTTGTGAAAAACCCCTTTTCTGTTGGGAACTATGATCATCTTCCCAGGCTTTAGAATATCGGGGTTATTTATATTATTTGCTAATATTATTAACTTATAATTTGTATCAAATTTTTGAGCTATCTTCCATATATTATCATTTTTTTGTATTTGATACTTAGTATGATGCCAGCGCTTATCTTTTTTTTTCAATTCATCAATGTTATAACTTTTTTCTTTTTTTTTACTTTTTTGGGGATCTACCACAATCTTATTTGAAAGGTCTATATCATCATCAAAATTTTCGTCAAATATAACCTCACCTTCCAATTCAACCGGAGGTGTATCATTTTCCATCTTTATGCCATCAACAATAAGTTTGTTTTCAACTGATGACAGATTTGATGAAGCAATTTTTGTATTATCCTTTGGTTTATCAGCAATCAGTGTAAATATTACTATCACAATAATAAATAACAGTGAAAAAAAACCATAAATAAAAGAATTCTTTTTCCTTTCTTCCGGGAAGGAATATCGTTTAAAATCATACATTGTAACATCAATCCTAAAAAATATTAAACTTCTAGTAGCAATGTATTATATTAATCGACATACGCCAGCTATAGAATTAATCAATTAGATAATAATTGTATAAATATAACTAATTAACTAATCACAATTATAGCCATTTTAAACCCTGTAATTGGTTTATTTCAGGTTCCTTCTGTGATATGAATATAGAGGAATAGATACTGGGGAACGTTTTAAATGATAAAAATAAAATCGTATTTTTACCAGAATTGATTTTTTATGAATACACTGAAATGTTTTGCTTATGTTTATCTAATGTTTCAGTTATTTCTATTATTCTTTCCTTCAATAATTGAATTCCCTGGCCAGTTAAACTTGAACCAGGTATAGCATCTGGAAACCGCAAACGCACATACTGGATTGTTTCCTCTTTTGCAATATCAAGTTTATTGAAATATAGTATAACTGGTTTGTTACTGCAATCCAATAATTGTAATTCGTGATTCACTACCTTTATAGCTTTTTCGATATCTATATCCAGGCCTACAACATGTATAATAAAATCTGAATATTTTATCTCTTCAAGTGTAGACTTAAATGATTCAACAAGATGTGAAGGGAGATTATTGATGAAACCAACAGTATCAGTTAACAAGACTTTGTGGCATTCATCCAGATAGACAATTCGGGTATATGCATCAAGAGTAGCAAACAACCTATCTTCAACAAATAAGTCATCCTTTGCGAGCATATTTACAAGAGTTGATTTCCCTGCATTGGTATATCCAACTACTGCACCAATTATTTCATTCTGTAGACGCTCCTGCCTCTGCACATTTCTGTGCATGGATATGTGTGATAGTTTCTTTTTAAGGGTTTGTATTCTTTTAACAATATGTCGCCTATCAGTTTCCAGCATTTTTTCCCCAGGACCCCTTGTCCCAATTCCACCTCCTAACCTGGATAAAACACCTCCAAGACCTTTAAGTCGCGGTAAAATATAGTTAAGTTGTGCAAGTTCAACTTGAATCTTTGATTCGACAGTTTTAGCTCTACATGCAAAGATGTCCAGTATAACCTCGGTTCTACCAATAACACGACAACCAAGAAAATTTTCAAGGTTTCGTATCTGAACAGGTCGTATGGTATTTAAATCAAAGACTACAAGCCTTATTGATTGTTGCTGGATAATTTTTTTTATTTCTTCAAGTTTACCGCTACCAATAATATATGCTGGATCAAGTGAAATCCGTTTAACTACTAGCTTAGAAACAACAACAGCGCCCGCTGTTATTACCAGTTGTCTTAATTCATCTAGTGAATGAAACACTTCTTCTTCATTATCGTTTGGTAAATGTATTCCTATAAGAATAGTCTTTTCATTTTCAGAAATGGGGATTCTATTTACTGATGCATCCATTTGATATAACTTTTGACCCGGTTGTAATAAAATTTTTTTTAAACCAGCCTTGATTTACTTCCAGAGCAAATTTAGCAGGGTATTTTGATGAGTATGTTGGAAAAGTTTGATATGGTTTCATATCCTGAATATCATTTATTATTCCATTTTTATCTATGAATGCAATACTCAAAGGGATGACGGTATTTTTCATCCAGAATGTTCTGTAATCCTCATCATCAAAAACAAATAGCATCCCGCAATTATCACATAATTCTGATCTCCCCATGAGTCCTTTAGCATGCTCTTCACCTGTTGCAGCTATCTCAACATTACAATTTATGGGTCTATTTATTGTATTAATAATGTATATAACACAATTTTTTTTATTTTGTGCATAAACAACAAACTTTCCATTAAAATAACATTTCTGCACAATAACAAAATACATTGCGTTTATTAGTATCAATACAAATATACTGTTTTTTTTAAACATTTTCACTATTTACTTTTTATTAATAATTTTAAAATTCATTTATATATTCAATACGTATAATCCGGTTTGGATTTTCATCTTTCTGGAATAATACATCAAATTCTATTCCCAATCGTTGCATGTACGAATATCTCATACCAACGTTGTACAACCACTCATCAGCTCTATCAAAGTTATAATATACACGTTCCATCTCAGCTTTAAATATAAATATTTCTCCAAGCGGGATATCCAGAGCTAAAAAATAAGATGTATCTTCAGGGACATATTCAGGCTGAGTTGGTATACGCATACCAAAATGTATATGCTGTTCATCATTGAATAAATATATGGGTTTTGTAATTACAAAATACGGCCCATATATCATTTGATTCAGTTCATTCTTGCTATTATATGTCTTGCCTTCCTCCCCAATATAAAAGGAATCATAGCCAATGGCAAATGAAATTGGGAACATTTCCCATCCATCAGTAAATTTAATTTTCCCTACCACACCAGGTACATTGGGGTCAGGATCATCTTTACCAATTGCATTCTGAATATCCAGCGAAGCTCCCAAAAAAAAATTATTATGAAGCCCAATAAATGCTTTAAGCTCAACCCCGCCATTATCATACCCAAGAAATGATAACTGGTAAGTACCTCTTGCAATTGTATATGCAGTTGGCGTGTCAATCACTGTTGTATTTCTTATATAATACTGAGCATAAACATAATGTGTAAAAGTGATAAAAAGTATTGTAATTATTATTTTTCGCATAGTTATCCCAACCATTTCATGAATTGATAAATAAGATATAGTATTATATTTATATTCGGCTTTTATAATGACAATTTAAGCATATCATTTTGTATCTTGAATATCTTTTGTATCCCATCTTGTGCTAATTGCAACATTGATTCAAGTTCTTGTATTGAATAAGAACGCTTTTCGCCAGTACCCTGAATCTCAATTATATTATTGTTGCTGTCCATTACCAAATTCATATCTACATCACACTGAGAATCTTCTTCATAATCCAGATCTAGCAACAACTCTTTTCCAATATAGCCTATTGATATTGCTGCCACCTGGGCTTTGACTGGATTTTCAGCAATAATGTTTTGTTTTAGTAATGATTTGACAGCCAACTGTAAAGCAATATAAGCACCAGATATTGCAGCAGTTCTTGTCCCTCCATCTGCCTGAAGTACGTCACAGTCGACAACCAGTGAAACACCTTGCATAGCTTCTAAATGTAAAACCGTACGTAAACTTCGTCCAATTAATCGCTGGATCTCAACTGACCTCCCATCTGGGCGAAGGTTTCTTCTCTCAGTCCTTGGATTTGTAGCATACGGTAATAACGTATATTCAGCTGTTAGCCAGCCAATACCTTTATCCATGGCATGTTGTGGTACCTGCGGTGACTGTGAAACAGCACATATTACCTGTGTATTGCCACATGTGTATAATACTGAACCCAATGCAGCAGGACAAAATTGTGGTATTACTGTTACTTTACGTATTTCATCGTATTTTCTGTTGTTCTTTCTCAAGTAACTCATTTTGCCTTTTTAACTCTTTAAGTTCTTCTAAATCCTGAATTTTTTTATCTACATTTTTATGATATGGATTATAATCCCTTGCTTTTTTAAATTCTTCGATAGCACCATCTATATCATCTGTAATAAAATATTTTATGCCTCGCTGATAATGAACTTCAGCTTTTAATTTATCCTCTAAAGTAATGACCTTTGGTATAAGTTTAAAGGTAACGGTAAAAGAATAAATAGGGCCAAATACACCTGCATCCTGATATGAAGCATCTATAACAAATGCAATGTTCTTAATGGCATAGTTAAAACCCAGGCCAAATGTATATTTACCTGCATCATTGAATCTATATCCACCTCTAAAAAATAAAATATCAAGATAATTTAATTCAACACCTGCATTGATTCTAAAGCTTTCATTAAATCCTGAAGTAAAGTCATACAGGTCAGATGATGTAATAGCATTTTCTATCAAATCAACATTAAAACCAAAAAAATGTGACATTTTATATGATAATCCTGCACGGATTAATCGTGGCAGACTATCATCTTTAGCATTTGTTCCAATATTTTGTATTGATAATCCAAGAGATAAATTTCTTATTGGAGCATCAAAAGGGGAAAACATTGTTATACGTTTCAAAATTCCTGCATCAAATGCAAAGGATTGCAATTGCAATGTATCAATTTGTTGATAGATATATTTTATTGATCCCCCTACTTCCATAAATCCTAAGGAATAACCATACGCCACGATGCCACTAACATTGTAAAAATTAACTGTTCCAATCTTATTCCCGTTAATATCAATCTTATCAAAAGGGGGGACCCAGAAAACTGAAGTTGAAAAACCAAAAAAACCATTCCATACTGGAAATGCTAATGAAACATTTTCAAATCTTGAATCTACTATTAATTCTTGATGCATTAAACTCATAACCGGGAACTTCAGAGTACCCAATCCAGCTGGATTGTAATAAATAGCATTTACATCACCAACTTCAGCAGTAAATGCTTCACCCATACCAAGCGGTCTGCTGCCAACACCAATTTCCAAAAAATCGGCACCAGAAGTTCCTCCTGAACCTGCTGCATATGTATATTGGGAAGTAAAAATAAATAATAACAGTATTATTAAGAAAAAAATATTATATTTTTCAGTATGTATCATATAATCACAATATCACAAACAACATACAATGCCACTGAACAAACTGATAGCATTTAATACTAATAATAAAGAGTATGACCATGTACCAATTATAAGTTCGTACAATATATAAATACTACATAACCTGATTTTGATTTATGCAATAAAAAAATGGAAATAAGCTATTTAATTTTTATACTTTTAAGGCTTTTTAAATAAGCATAAATGAATCTATTTATATCTCCATCCATTACATGATCTACTGAGCCTGTTTCCTCTCCTGTACGGTGATCCTTAACCATGGTATATGGATGAAATACATAAGAACGAATTTGATTGCCCCATGCAATATCTTTTTTTTCGCCAAATTTTTCCAACTTTTCTTTTTCAAGTTCCCGCTTTCTAAGCTCATATAACCGTGATTTTAGAATTTTCATTGCATAGGCTTTATTTTTATGTTGTGAACGCTCATTCTGGCATTGGACTACAATCCCGGTTGGAATATGAGTAATCCGCACTGCTGAATCAGTCCTGTTAACGTGTTGCCCACCAGCACCTGATGCGCGGTAGGTATCAATTCGTAAATCTGACTCATTTATCTCAATATCAATATCCTCAGGTGCTTCAGGGATAACATCTACTGATGCAAAAGAAGTATGCCTTCTCTGGTTGCTGTCAAATGGGGATATTCGAACCAGCCTGTGAATTCCCCGCTCACCCTTTAACAATCCATAGGCATATTCACCCTTTATTAACATGACAACTTCTTTGATCCCCGCTTCAATATCAGGCATATAATCCAGAATTTCAACATCAAAACGGTTATCTTCTGCCCAACGCGTATACATGCGCATGAGCATGCTTGCCCAATCCTGTGACTCAGTGCCACCAGCACCAGGATGAATGGTCACAATGGCATTTTTGTCATCATCAGGATCTGATAGTAATTCCAGTGTTTCTAATTGTTCAAAGCGTTTTGTAAATTGCTCAACCCGCGATGCAATATCACCTATAACATCAGTATCATTTTCATCAATTGCCATTTCCAAAAGCATTATGGAATCTTCTATATCTTTTCTTAGAATATCCCAGGGTTCAATATTCTTTTTAAGCTGGGTTATCTGTTGCTGAACCAAAGTACTTCGTGCTTGATCCTGCCAGAAATTTTCTTTATACGTTTCTTCAACTAATAATTGTAATTGCTTCTTTTTATCATCTATATGTAGCGCAGTATACAGCTCTTCAATGCTGGCTTTAATCTGCGTCAACTCTCGCATCAAATCTTTTACGTCCGTATATTCCAACATTTTACTCCTTGCTAATATGAATTTGTTTTTAATTATAATAATTATTAATTACAATAAATATGTATTATAGCGCATGGTCAATAGAAAATGGTATTTTTTTGTAGAAAGTGATAGCTCAAATGATTAGATATATCCTGTTCAAGTTCTTCTGATGAATGAAAATCCTTACCTGTTATCTCTTGCCACGTATAATCAGCTTCCATGCAAAGATAAATATATGCCTTTTTGAATATTTCATGTAATTGTTGATACATAAAATTATAAATTTGTATTCTTAATGGTTTAAAATATCGGTATTTCCCATCAATCCCGGGAAACATTTCATACACAGTCATCATCTCTTCAGGAAATTTATCTCTTAATATCTCTCTGAAATGCAAATGATACCTGAATCCGCCCATAGATATCCATACAACTTTTTCAGGATCTATTTTTTCCTGCAATAATTTTATAACATTATAATAATCATTTTCCCAGCCGTGATACAGTATAATAGGATCAAAGTGAAATGCCACATAATAACCTGCATCAATTGCTTTTACTGCAGCATGTATTCTTTCGTCTAATCTGGCAGTATCATGTTCATAATATGCAATATTATGCGGGGTGTTTAAACTCCATGCAATCACTGCATTTCCTTTAGATGGTATATTGAGCAAATGATCAATATTGGCTGACTTGGTTTTTAATTCAAAAAATATATTGTTGTACTTTGAAAAAAACTGTATGAGTTCAGAACCAATGCCTGTAATTTCATCAAACATAAGTGAATCGGTAAATTCACCTGTTCCGATTCTATAGACCATTGATTGCAAACAATTTTTAATAAAATCACGTAATTCGGCAAAAAGCCTTTCAGTATTGGTAAATTGCACAATACCATAATTGTTCAAATATACATGCATGTAACAATATGAGCAATTATACAGACAATTAAAGCAGGTATTGATAACCCTGTATCTGCAACAAATCATATATGGTGAACCAGGGCAAACCTGATAAAATCTTCCAAGAAAAGGTTTTAGAAGTATTACATCTTTTGAATCAATGTTATTAATCTGCAATTCATTAATTATGGAATTTAATTCTTCTTCATTATGATAGGCTATCCTGTTATCTATTGCGCTTGATAAAAACCTATCAACAATTGTGTTGCTTTTCTCTTCCTCTGGATAGACCAGATAGTGTATATCCTTTATAGTTCGCATAGTATCTTATTAAATCTTATGTAAGCAGTACAATTTTTTACGGTAAAGCACTTTTTTTATTGCAAATTTTATAATACTCATTTTAGTTATTGTTTTACAGGCTACAACAATTTTTATAGATAGGAGTATATCTATGGGATGCTTATTTTGTAACATCATAACAGGAAAAACTCCATCAACCAAAGTTTTTGAAAATGATAAAGTATATGCATTTAAGGATATAAATCCACAGGCGCCATTTCATGTGTTAGTGGTTCATAAGGATCACATAAAAAATATTGATGAGCTTAATGAAAAAAATAGTTATATTATGAGTGATATTTTCCTGGCAATAAATGAAATAGCAAAGCAGGAAAAATTGGACAAAGGCTACCGTGTCATCATTAATAACGGCACCGCTGCAGGACAGGTAATATGGCATTTGCATGTGCATATACTGGCAGGTAAAGACGATCTTGGTCCTATGCTTGCCCAATAGAAGCTTTTCGCCTTGGGATTGATACAATAACTCTTTCTATAGATCTATCGGTTGCTTCTTCAATCTGGAATGTTATGTGCTGGTAATGTATTTTCTCACCAACCTCAGGAATATGCCCCAGTACATATAATAGAAAACCTGCTAATGTTTCAAAATCTCGCTTTTCAATTTTTATTCCAAAACGTCGCTGGAAATATTCAATATCCAGGTCCCCGGCAACACTGAATTTCCATGGTGCTATCTCTTTAATTGAATCATCCTGTGGATGATCCCTTGTTTGTATCTCACCCACAATTTCTTCGGCAATATCTTCATCAGTTAACAACCCTTCTACAGCACCGTACTCGTTCACAACAAAAACCATTGATATTTCTTGTTCTTCCATTTCATCTATAAGCTCATATATTTTTTTTGAAGAAGGAACAAAATACGGTTTCCGTATTATTTGATCAATATTTTTCACGGATTTGTTTTTTAATATATCCTGATAATATATATATCCAATGATATTATCAACCCTTTCCTCAAAAACAGGTATTCTTGAAAACCTGGTTTTTTCAATCAATTCTATGCAATGTTTTATAGACTGTTTCTTTTCAACTGAGATAATATCTATAAGTGGAGTCATAACCTCATTTGCTCTCACATCCCTGAAAGAAAGTATCTCATTGAAATAGATGTAGTGTTGCGATTCAATAATACCTTCTTTTTCCACGGCTTTAAACAATGTATCAATTTCGTCACGGGAACTTATAGGTAACGGCCTGGAATCATCTTCATGAATTGCGTTCTTTATAACAGTGGCAAAAGCCAGTGTTATGGTAACCAGTGGCCTGAATATTAATGAAATAACTTGAAATAGCCAGAACGTATGCAGTAAAAATTTTTCTGGCTTTGAACGCGAAACAATTTTTGGAAAAAGCTCACAAAAAATCAAAAAGAATATAGTCTGGGCGATAGTTACTATGAAAAGCCTGGAATCATGTATTAAAAGTGCTTTGCTAGCAAAAAATGTTATAAACGCAGTTGCACCAATATTAGATATATTGTTTCCTATAAGAACTGCTACCAGTGCACTGTCGGGATTTTCAATTATTTGCATAATACTCTTAGCTCTTGTTATTCCTTTATTGACAAGTGCCTGAACATTTATAATATTACTTGATACTATAGCTGTTTCAGTTGCAGAAAAGAATGCAGAAAGAAATGTAAAAATTATGATAAGAATTTGTGATCCAATATATATTTCCATCATAACTCTTCTTTTTTTACTTCAATTGATTGGATTCTGTTTTTTGTAACATACCGTACAGTTAAAATATAATCATCAACCATGATTGAAGCTCTTCGTTTTGGCAAATAACCAAGCCTTTCAATAATATAGCCCCCAATTGTCTCACTTTCTGATGAATCTATTGAAACATTAAACAAAGCATTAAATTCATCAATCTGCATATCTCCTGGAACTATTACCACATCCTTTTCTTTTTTTATTTCAGCCTTGGGAATGTCTTCCCACAATGTGTAACCTCTGCCAAATAATTCTGCAATTATTCTTTTTAATGTAACAATACCTGCCGTCCCACCATATTCATCTACCACAACTGCTATCTGGATTTTATTTCTTAAAAATTCTTCAAGTAATTCGCTTAATGATTTTGACGCTGGATAGTGATAAATTGGATGAATAAGTTTTGTTATCGTTTTTGCTTTTTTAATTCCAGTAGCATATGGCACAAGTTCACGCGAGTCAATTAAACCTATAATGGTATCCAGATTATTTTTATAAACTGGTGCTCTAACAACATCTGTTTCTTTAAATATATTGATGGCCTCCTGAACGCTTGCATCATAGGGAATAAATATTGCTTTATTTCTATGTATCATTGCATTTTCTGCTGTTTTCTTGGTAAATCGCAAAAGGTTACTGATAAATTGTTTTTCATCACCTGACAATATTCCATACTTTTCGCCATAATAAATAGCCGCTGACAAATCATCTTCTGATATATCAAATGAAGCATCTAATCGCAATTTAAATATCTTTATGAATGAATTGGAAATCGATAATAGAATATATCGAATAGGCAATATAATAGTATGAAACAATGATATAATCGGCATTATATAATGAACCAGTTTTCGGTAATTATATAACGATAATAACTTTGGGATTATCTCACCAAAAAGGATTATGACAGGAGTAACTATTGCTATTGCTATAATATGCCCATACTGTGGCCATTGCGATAATAACAGTGATGTTGAAAGAGATGACAATAAAATATTTACAAATAAGTTGCCCGTTAATAATGTTATCAAAATATTTTGAGGATGAGATAAAAATTTTGCTATTTTGTTTTCTAGTAAATTCTCAGAAAAAGAAAACTTTATCAATTCACTTTTTTTAAAAGAGAATAATATAGTCTCTGAACCCGAGAAAAATGCTGATAAAAATAAGCAAATAAATATGATTGCGATCTGTAAATGAACGTAATCCATTATATTCATCGATCAAAATCTTAAGGGAAGATCTCTATCTCTTTTACTTTTAATACCCTGGCACATACTTTTTTAAATTCATCAGTAGGTTGTTGCAACCCTTTTTCTATTTTAGAAAGATATGAAGGGGAACAGCGCAACATTTTTGCCAATTCATATTGCTTAATCCCTTTAGATATACGAATACTCCAAAGTTTATTTTTAGATTGAACAAATTCGTTTATAATTTCTTTTTTATCAGGTATACTTTCGGGAAATAACCTGGCTATACTGACATTCAGATATTTTGCACACTGTTTCTTAAATTCTTCAGTAGGTTCCTGAACACCACGTTCAATTTTACATAAATATGATGGTGATACGTGTAATGCTTTTGCCATATCAACCTGTTTAATATTTTTCTTTCTTCTATAGTAAAGAATCATATTAGCCACAAAATTATTCCTCCTTGGGAAAAACTGCTTTTACTTTTTAAAGTCAAGAACCACATTAAAGCTAATTGATTGAGAGGTTTGATTGCCCGCGAAGTCTTCTGCAATAACTGTCAGATTATTAATTCCCGGGTTATACGAAACATTTGTTACTAAATAATTCCCTTTGCTATCATATAAATTTTCAAATGGTAACCCTTTAATTGTCAACTTATTTTTATTATCAAGTTTTATTGCATCAAATTTGACATCTGTAACAGTAACATTATTTAAAATCACTTTCAGGGAAAAAACACCGCAACGCTCATTTTTCTGAATGGCATCAAAACACTGAATAGCAAGAGGATGATGTTGGGTTAACCTTATATTACCACCTTCACGTAGTCTCGTGTAACTATCGCCCACTTTAATATATACTGCTTCTATAACTGGTGGTTTTTTATCATCAATTGATGGCATCACTGTAAAAGGATTTACTGATACAATAAAATGATTCAAAATAGCAAAATGAAGATGTGTTCCATACGATCTTCCAGTATTCCCCATAAATGCTAAGCTGTCAGTAAGCGCATAACGTGGTTGCAAATGTATATTATTTTCTAAATGAACATACAATGACTTCTCTTTTTTATTATGTTCCAGTATGCAATAGTTGCCAACTCCGGGATATTGTTCCAGAGGGAATAATGCTTTGTCCCAGGCAAAAACTAAATTTCCTTCCTTTACGGGATATACCTTTTTGTCAATTGAAGATATATCCACTCCATTATGGAAATGATCAGGACGTGGCTCCCCAAATGTTGAATGTATTGTTCCGTTTTGAACAGGGAACTGGAATGATAATAGAAAACATGATAATACAACTAAGGAAAAAATTATAAATAATTTATCTTCTTTCATATATATCCTCAATGAGATTCCGGTAATGTATGCACGGTGCAATATTCGCCAGGTTCAGTTCCTGCATAAAATAATTCGTTGATTGCAACACGTGGGCATAACCCATCTTTTCGTGGAACCAAACCGGTATCCAGGCAGATAGTTTGTTTTGTAATTCCCTGCTCTGGTATAATAAATGATTTATATTCTGAATCCTTATATATAGCAAATACATAATCAGCCCAAACAGGTGCTGCTACAACACCACCACTTCTTCCCTTGCCCAGAGAGATTGCACCCGTTTTATTGCCAATCCACACTGCTGTAACAGAATCAGGAGTATACCCCAAAAACCACGCATCAACGTAGTCACTACTTGTACCTGTTTTGCCTGCAACATCAACTGGAACCGATTTATTTTTGAATACCCATGATGCTGTACCACCTTCTTCAAATACACCTTTCAACATTGAAACCACAACTGCGCATGCAACAGGGTCAATTATCTTGCCATATTCTTTTCGTTTTTCCTGTATTTGCAATAAAACCTCTTCTTCATTATTCCAGACAATATTTCCATTATAATCTTTAACATAGCGTATACCATAGGGAATAATAAAATCGCCACCATTAACAATAACTGAATGCAATATACAATTTTCTAGTGGCGATAGTTCATATGTACCCAGCGCCAATGACAATGTTTTATAAAAACGGGAATCCAGTTCACTGCTGGACAAATTAAGAGCTTTTTGTATAATTGACATAATGCGGGAATATCCCTCTTTTTCAAGGACCTGAACTGCAACAACATTGATCGATTTCTTTAAGGCTTCTCGTACTATTACCTTTCCTGAGTATATCCCATCATAATTTTTAGGGGAATATCCACCCTTAAACGTCATGGGTATATCATCAAAAATTGTTGAAGGTGTTATAACCTTATCCTGAATAGCCGCAACGTATACTACTGGCTTAAACGATGATCCAGGCTGTCTTCGTATTTGCTGAACATGGTCCATCTGGTTTTGATAAGAAAAGCTGTAACCACCAGCATACGCTATAATTTCTCCGGTAAATGGATTAATTGATACAAAAGCTCCCTCAATATTTTTGGCTTTTTCCATTTCAGCCAGTGCACGCTCTGGATTTTTTATATATTTTGCATTCTTTTCGTGATACTCTCTTTGTAATTGTATGCCTTTCTTCAACGCAGTTAGTGCAATATCCTGTTTTGTAGCATCCAGCGTAGTATATACACTTAACCCCCCCTTTTTCACAACTTCCTCAGAAAATTTATTTACCAGTATTCTTCGTATATATTCATTGAAAAATGGTGCTCTATTAATACGATATAAACTGAATATGAAGCTTCCTATTAACGATGATTCCGCAGTACTATCCTTTGAAAATTGGACATCCCATTGTTTTAAAAAATTTTTATACTGAATTTCGGCCATCTGTTGTTTTAAAAAGCCTGCATCAACCATCGATTTCAAAATCCTTCTTGTTTTCTTTAGTGAAACATCAAGGTTATTAAGTGGTGAATAAATAAGTGGATTTGAGATAGTAGCCACGATCATTGCACATTCAGTTTCGTTACAATCTATGATTGACTTACCAAAAAACATTTTTGCAGCAGCTTCAACACCATACGCACCATTACCAAAATATATATAATTAAGGTACATTGATAGGATGTCCTGCTTGTCATAATGTTTTTCTATTTCCAGTGCACAAAATATTTCATATATTTTGCGCTTTATATTACGCTCCATATCAGTAAACAGCACTTTTGCCAGTTGTTGCGTGATAGTGCTGCCCCCCTGTACAACTCTCAGATGTATCAGATTGACAGCAAATGCCCGTAAAATGCCTTTTAAACTAACACCATTATGAACATAAAAATCTCTGTCTTCACTGGCAATAACTGCTTTGATAAGCCATTTTGGGAAGTATGAATAAGGAACTATCTCCCTTTTTTGTTCAAAAAATTCGCCTATTATTTCGTTATTGCGATCATAAATTCTGGTAGGAATATCTACAACTTTTGCAGAAACATCTATCTCACTATACGTATATGAATAACCTTCCTTCAATTCCTCTGTGCGATCAATCAGTTGTTTATATTTGAAAAGCTTATCAAGGGTCTTTTGTTTGTCATGTATCCATTCGATATATACAATTGATGTATACAACAGAATCACAGTAAGAACAATAACAGGAATCCCAATAAATGTAAAAAATTTATGTTTTTTTATCCAATCAAATAGATTAACATCCATACCATAAGCCTTGTGATTTTTTAGTTACTATTGCTTGAATAATGCTTCCCTGAAAGCTGGCCACAAGCACCATCTATATCACTTCCGGCACTTTTCCTTATAGAAATGGGTATATTCATAATTTCAAGTCTTTTTATAAATTTATTTATTTCTTCCTGGGTGGGAATTTCTAAGTTATGCTTGCCCTTGTTTAACGGTATAAGATTAAGTTTAATACGGTTATATCTGAACATGGTTTTTAAACGCTGTGCATCTTCTTCAGAAATATTATCTTTCCGCATGATATATTCTATTGTTACTCTATTTCGCGATGCAGGAAATTTATTTTCCAGTAACCGTATGATTTTTTCCATAGGATATTTTTTTTCAACCGGCATATGCTTTGCACGTTTTACCATATCGGTATCATTTAATGATATTGCTAAATTATATGGGCGTTTTTCATCTATAAACCGTTCAATACCTTCATACATACCACATGTCGATATTGTAATTTTTCTTACCGATATATGGAAGCCAAAAGTATAATTCATAATATCAGCAGCTTTTAATACATTATCATAATTAAGGAATGGCTCTCCCATTCCCATAAAGACAACATTATTATTTTTTAATCCTGTTAAACGCCTTACCTGATTTATCTGGTCCAGAATTTCTGCAGTTTGTAAATTACGCTTAAAGCCAATTTTAGCTGTTTCACAAAAAGCGCACCCCATTGGGCAACCTGCCTGGCTTGAAACGCAGATGGTCAATCGTCCTTCATCAGTGCCATCATTACGAATAAAAACAGATTCAATAAAATGACCATCAAAGGTTTTAAATAAAAATTTTTCTGTACCATCAACCACTGATTTTTTACGATCAACCAATGTTAGCGGTGATATTTCATACTGTTCATCCAGATGGTAGCGCAGATCCCTGGAAAAGTTTGTCATTTCAAAAAAATTATCAACATTGCGCTCATAAAGCCAGTTAAACAGCTGTTTTGCTCTGTAACTTTTTTCGCCAATAGCTTCAAATAATAATTCAACTTCTTTCAGGGAATAATTTTTAATAAATTCTTTCATACATGAAACTAAATAGAATGTTTAGCTTTATAATTATAAGATACAAATGGGAACATACGATTTAAATATAAAATAAGGTTGGATTGTAAAAAATAGACAAATAGATTTCAAAAAGATATATTTCAATTAAAATTATTTTAATGTAAGGATATACCCAGCATAGCATAGCAGAGTATATCCTTATAAGTTTAATTTCTTAAGATTTCTTTTCATCCTTGACATCATCATCAGAATTCATAGCCTTTTTGAATTCTTTTATTCCTGATCCAATATCCTTTGCGATTTTTGGTATTTTTCCAGCACCAAAAATGATTAAAACTATAAAGAATATTATAAGTAATTCTGGAAGTCCCGGCATACTCATAATAAAAGCCTCCATAATAATATGATTTGCTCACAGATAGTATACTACAATTATTTGTCAAATATTTTAAATATTAGTTTCAAATATTGTAATATTTATTATAATATATGTATCTTATACAGAAAAATCTAATTTTATTTTTAATTATTGCAAACTTATACTGCTGAGGTAAAAACAACTCTTTTTGTTTCGTTATCTTCATAAAATTTTGTATTTTGCATTGCCTTATCTATCTGTAATTTACTACGCTTAATAGTAATAATTACACCAGGGTATGCAATATCGGTTATACTTATGGATGGTTCTTTTTCTAATTTATATTTTTTTTCAATTTCATCCCTTTGGTCCAGTAACAATTTAAGCTGCTTGTTGTTATCTGATAATTCTTTTAATAGTAGCAAACAATTTTTCTTTTTTACCGGTGGCAAAATATTCAGGAATTCCTTTGGATTTTCAAACACTCCCTCACCAAAACTATTTTTAATTTTTTTAAGAATTTCTTCTACATTGGTTTTGTATTTTTCCATCTGTTTGCGCAAGTCAGCCAATTCCCGCTCTACAATAAGACTTTTCCCTGCAGTCAGTTTTGTAATATTTTGCAATTGTGAACCTGCAACATTAACTATAATTTCATGACGGGCAGTTGTCTCACCTCCGATAATCTTGCCATGTCTTCCTGTAACAATCACTGCATCATTTGAAAATACTACACTATTAATTATCGAGTCCTCTATCTCAATTTTTCCCAGAGCTTCTATAGTTGAATTTAATGCAAATTTGGCCTTAACAGAACCACCAGCAATAATTTTTGCTTCACCCTTTCCACCAATTCCCAATTTTACCACTATGTCACCATTTGCTGTTAGCCTGGCATCATCAACATTCTTATCCACATAAATATCACCGGTTGCATTTACAGTAAAACCCGGTAACACAGAACCCATTATCTGAACCGACCCATCAAAATCAATATTACCTGACTCATAATTTACATCACCTTTAATGATTGCAACTGGCAATACCGACAGTGTTTTGCCTTCAATATCAAGGCAACCATCTATTTGAGAAACAAATATTAATGGATTTGATTCAGAAGGGACAATATTGGAGCCTGGATAATATCCATCTTTCTGGACAATAGTAGCTTCAACTTTTTCTCCATAAATATCAAATCCATCCTCAGGCTTTATACCTGGAATTTTTTGTAAAACTTCCTGTCCTTTTTTTATTTCAATGATTGCACCAACTTCTTTAAAATCGATTCTACCATCATCCAAAAGTTTGCCTGCTTTCTTTTCAATTTGTACTAAAGGAATATAATAATCATCATACCCATCAACAGGTTCTCTGCCACGTGCTACTAAAATTCTATGTACTTTTGGATTATGTGGATCAATTTCATTCATCTGGGATTCGATCTCATTTTTATCAATAATGCCTACTATTTTATTTGCTAAAAGCTGCTGCTCAATATCTTTATATACTGGTAATTTTAAAAATTTTGTTGGGAAAATAATATATGAAGCTTTTAACTTATCTTTAGAAATCTGCAAAGGAAGTTTTAACTGTATCCGGGAAGTTCTCTGATCATAAACAACAAATCCATAATCACTTGCACGATAGCACCCGCTTATTGAATCAAAAATTATACCATCACCGGCTTTAAATGGTTTAAATTTTTCAGATTTATAATATTTATATCCTGAATCCAAATGATACACTACATCAGCAGGATCATCAACTTCAATAACACGTGCTACTATTTCATCTCTATATACAAAATTATAAGGCGAGGAAAGTGTATAAAATTTATTTCCAGTTTCATCTGTTTTTTCAACAAACATTGATGAAACATTTGGATCAAAATAAAAAACAGTTAATTTCATGGAACTTCACCAGGGTATGATTGTATTATACTTTTAATCAGCATTCTGCCCCCTTATATAGTAACTATCGGTTACAAAAATAGTATACATCATTAGATAATTAAATACAACTAAAATTTTGAATAATCAGATTTAAAATAATATAAAGGACAAATATTTTAATTCATTGAAATTATGTATTGTTTGATTATTATCTTTCAAATATTATTATGGACAAATTATTGTAATTATTGTATATTTTAATAATTTATATTTCTAGGGTACATGATACATGAAACCAAAAAGAATAAATAACAAGATTACTATAGATGAAATAATAAAGCTTTCAAATGAGCTCAATACCATACAGGATTTAGACATACTCCTTGAAAAGTTGCTTTTTGAGGCACGTACGTCAGTTAATGCAGATGCTGGTTCTATATATATTAAAGATAAAGATGAACTTGTTTTCAGCCATGTCCAGAACGATACACTGACTAAACGACTATCACCTGGGCAGAAACTGATTTATACAACATTCCGCGTCAAAATAAACACCAGTTCAATTGCGGGTTTTGTTGCATCAACCGGAAATTTATTAAATATACCGGATGTGTATAATATACCCCCAGATGTAACCTATAAATTTAATGCCACATATGATGTTATTTCACATTACAAAACAACCTCCATGCTTACTGTTCCACTACAAACAGTTAATGGGGCAATTATTGGTGTGTTACAGCTGATTAACGCAAAAGACGATAAAGGTAATGTAATACCTTTTACAAAAGACGACGAACCTATAGTAATGCTGTTTGCAAATAATGCAAGTCTTGTTTTACAGCGTGCTCGGATGACCCGCGCAATATTACTAAGGATGATAAGCATGGCCGAATTGCGAGACCCAAAAGAAACTGGTGCCCATGTTAACAGAGTTGCTACGTATGCAATTGAACTGTATGAACAGTGGGCAAAACGCCATCATATTAACGAAAAAGAGATAGAAACCAACAGGGACATTTTACGAATGGCTGCCATGCTCCATGATGTGGGAAAAGTTGCCATCTCGGATTTGATTTTGAAGAAGCCAGCACGCTTTACCGAGGAAGAGTACCAGATTATGAAAAGCCATACATATTTAGGTGCACGCCTGTTTAAGGATACACAATCACAGTTTGACGAGATAGCAAGTATTGTAGCATTAACACATCATGAAAACTGGGATGGAACCGGTTATCCCGGTTATATTGATTTAGATACTGGCAAACCTTTAGAAAAAGACAGCAAGGGAAACCCATTACCGCGTAAGGGGGATGAAATCCCTATTTATGGTCGTATTGTTGCTCTTGCTGATGTGTATGATGCATTATCATCTAAAAGAGTATATAAAGATGCATGGAATGAAAACGATGTTCTCAATGAAATAAAATTAGCCAGTGGTAAGAAATTTGATCCCGAACTTATAGATATTTTCTTTTCTTGCTATGACTTTCTTAAATCTATCAGGTTACGATACCCTGACAGTGAATAATATATAAAGGGGTATGTATTTTTGCATACCCCTTTATAACTATACTATTTTTTTCTCAATCAAAAGTTCTGCAATTTGAATAGCATTAAGCGCAGCACCTTTTCGTATATTGTCAGACACTATCCACATATTTATACCATTGGGTATTGATTCATCTTCCCGTATTCTTCCCACAAATACATCATCCTTACCGGCAGCATGAATTGCCAGAGGATATTCATTCTTTGAGGGATCATCAACCACTGTAACACCTTTTGCAGAACGTAGCAGTTCACGTACTTCCTGCGGTGTTATTTTCTTCTCGGTTTCAATATTTACTGATTCTGAGTGGCCATAAAATACTGGGACTCTTACTGTAGTTGCAGTTACCTGAATTGAACTATCGCCCATAATCTTTTTAGTTTCATTAACCATCTTCATTTCTTCTTTTGTGTATCCATTTTCAAGGAATACATCAATGTGAGGCAACACATTAAATGCTATCTGATGAGGATACACTTTCCGCTGTGATATGGGTTTTCCATTCATAATATCTTTTACCTGAATCTGAAGTTCCTCAATTGCCTTGAGGCCAGTTCCGGAAACAGCCTGATAGGTACTTACAACTATTCGTTTTATCTTTGCAACATCATGTATAGGCTTCAGAGCAACTACCATCTGAATTGTTGAACAATTTGGATTAGCGATAATGCCATTGTGCCAGTCAACATCATTTGGGTTAACTTCCGGAACCACCAGAGGGACATCCTTTTCCATTCGCCAGGCCGAGCTATTGTCAATAACAATACAGCCAGACTCAGCAGCTTTTCGAGCTACTTCTCTACTTATGGAAGCACCTGCAGAAAAAAGCCCAATATCGAATCCTTTAAAAGCATCATCTGTTACCGGTTCAACAGTAACCTTTCGATCACCAAACTCTATTGTTTGTCCAACAGTAGTTTTTCCCAGGAAGCGAATATTGTTAATAGGAAAATTGCGTTGCAATAAAATTTTTCTGAATTCAATGCCAACTGCACCTGTTGCACCTAAAATTACCACATTGTATTTTTTCATAATGAATGATCCCCCTGCATTTTTACTTATTGTGTATTTGTCATATATAGCACTTTTTTTTGTCAATAATAACTTTTTTATTTTATCAATTAGTCATAAAAAATTATTTTTCACATTAATTATTTCAAAATCATTACCATAATTGTATTTCGCAATTGACAAATATTTTCGCTTTACTCATAACGTATTAATAATGTTTATCATTTTGTGCGATAGTCACTTTTAACTAAATTTCAGGTTAAAAAAAAGCAATACATCAAGATTTCGTCATTGCAAATCCCATAGTGGTGAAGCAATCTAAATCTTAAAAACAAGATTGCTTCGTCATCCCAATACAATCGGGACTTGGGATAATGATAGGATCATGTACATTCTATTCCTGGAGGAATATTTATGAAAAAAGCATTAATTGTTGGTGCTACCGGATTTGGCGGCTTAGGGTTGATTGAAATTCTTTTGCGTCATAAAGGTTTTCAGATTGCACAATTAGTTGCCCGCAAGGATGTTGGCAAAAAAATATCAGAAGTGTTCCCGCATCTTGAAGGTTTTTGCGATATGCCAGTACAATCACCCGAAGAAATCAATTACGACGATATAGATATTGCATTTTTCTCAACTCCTGATAAAGCAGGCATGCAGATGATTCATACATTTTATAAAAAAAACATCCCGGTTATTGATTTCAGCGGTGATTTCAGGTTTGCCACTGTTGATGACTACACTATCTATGCCAAAAATAAAGGCATGAATACCGAACACGCTTCCTCTGACGTACTTGCACATACTGTGTATGGATTGCCCGAAAAATATGCAGAAAAAATTAAAAAAGCAAAAATTGTGGGCAACCCAGGCTGTTTTGCCATAGCTATGATTTTGGGATTATTACCTGCAGTTGAGACAGGCATCATTGATTCTGAAACAATCATCTGTGATGGCAAAACAGGTGTATCCGGTGCAGGCAAAAATCCAGGTGAAGCTAATTTTTATCCTCAGCGGTATGAAGATGTAAACACCTATCGTGAAGGGCATCATCAGCATATTGTGGAAGTTGAAAACATAGTCAATGCCCATAGCAAAAAGAAACATAAAATTTTATTTATTCCGCAAATCGTCCCTCTAAACCGAGGCATTCTTGTTACCATATATGCTGATGTACAATCAAAAATAACCAGTGATGAGTTATTTGAAATATACACAAGCTACTACACCAATAAGCCGTTTATCCATATCACACACCGTTCCTGCCACACCACTGATGTTCGTGGAACTAATCGATGCCAGATACGCCCTTCAATAGACTCAAGGACAGGTAAGCTTTTTATAACATCAGTTATTGATAACCTCATAAAAGGTCAATCTGGCAACGCTGTTCAAAATGCCAATTTAATCATGGGATTTGATGAAACCGAAGGCCTTATGGTCCCTGCTTTTTATCCATAATAATTATTCATGAGCGGGAACCATTGGTACAAACCGTACGTACGTTATTACTTTCTGTGAATAATTATTTCCGTTACGGACAATTTTTACCAGTTCTTGATGATAATCACCAACCGGTGCAACCAGAATGCCACCATCTTCTTTAAGCTGACTCAGCAATGTATCTGGAACTGTAGGCGGAGCAGCAGTGAGCATGATGACATCAAACGGAGCATGTTCAGGCCAGCCCTTATAACCATCACCAATTTTAACGGTAACGTTTTTATAGCCTAAGGATTTCAATCGCAACGCAGCCTGTTTACCAAGAGGTTCAACTATTTCAATAGTAAAGACTTCCTTTGCTAGCAACGATAAAATTGCCGCCTGATATCCTGAACCTGTGCCAATCTCAAGTACTTTCTCACTGCCATCAAGTTCACATAATTCAGTCATCAGTGCAACAATATATGGCTGAGATATGGTCTGACCATAACCAATTGGCAACGGATGATCTTCATACGCCTGAGGTATACTGAGTTCTGGCACAAATTTGTGTCGTTCTACCTGCAGCATTGCCTGTAATACACGAGGGTCTCTGATTCCACGGGCTTCTATCTGTTTTTTTACCATTAATTCACGAAGCTGCTGCAATGATTCCCCCTTTACATCATTGAAGGTGGCATTGAATAATGATACAAGAGCTATCGCTACTGCAATCAGTATAAAAATAACTGTCGTTATTTGCCAATTCATTTTTTAAAATATACTGTTTTGTGCTAATGCTTTTGATAATAAATATAAATTTTTTTATTTATCTTGACAAGTTTTTTATAATAATTATTGATTTCCTTTTCAATCTTGAATTAAATATTTGATTTACATTTTATCATAATTTACTACTATAGTAAGCGATAGTTACTGGCAACAGGTACATTGTTATGTCCAAATCAATAGAAGGAGTTATTGCTTCACCAGGTATAGTCATAGGAAAAGCCTATATTTATCGAGGTGACAATATCATTATTCCCAAATACACCATAACAGATGACCAGGTTGAAAAAGAAATACAAAGGTATGATGAATCCCTTGCAAAAACCAAAGAAGAAATCAAAGCTATACAATCGCAGATAGCAACCAGTTTATCCAATGATATGGCCGATATATTCAAAAGCCATTTGATGGTTCTTGAAGATCCATATCTGGATCAAAAAGTTCGTGAAACCATCAGCAAGGAAAAACGTAATGCAGAATGGGTTTTGAATGATATCACATTACAACTGATTCAGAGCTTAAAATCAATTGAAGATGAATATTTGCGTGAACGAATTATCGATATCTCGGATATTAACAAGCGGCTTATTAATAATTTACAAAAAACACACGATGAATCACTGGCCGATTTAAAAGAAGAGGTTATTGTAGTAGCAACTGACCTGACGCCATCTGATACGGCTATGATGAATAAAAAATATGTTTTGGGTTTCATTACCGATCGTGGTGGCAGAACTTCCCATACAGCAATTATGGCACGTGCACTGGAAATCCCCGCAATAGTTGGTACCCAGGTTGGCACTTCACTTATAAAGCACGGTGATACTATCATACTGGATGCTATACACGGGAAAATAATTGTTAACCCATCCAAAGATGAAATTGGTGAATATGAAAAATACCGCGAAGATCTAAAACAGCTTGAAAATGAATTAGCCGCTATAATTGAACTTCCTTCCCATACTCTTGATAATGAAACTATATATATTTATGGCAATATAGAAATCCCCGATGAAATGAATATTATACGGGATCACGGTGCACAGGGTATTGGGCTTTTTAGATCAGAATTTTTGTTTCTGGATAAATCTTTACCTGATGAAGAAAAACAGTTTGAAGAATATAAAAAGGTAGTTGAATTCTTTAATCCTCACCCTGTTACCATTCGAACGCTTGATATAGGTGGCGATAAGATTTATGCTTTTACCAAGCAATACAAAGAGCGAAATCCCTTCTTAGGATGTAGAGCCATACGATTTAGCCTTGAAAATGAATTTTTATTCAGGCCACAACTCAGAGCAATACTTCGCGCTTCTGCATATGGCAATGTTAAATTGATGTTTCCCATGATTTCTTCTGTTGAAGAGCTTCTCAAAGCAAAATCAATTTTATATGAAGAAATGGAAAATTTACAGAAATTGGGAGTACCTTTTAATCAAAATTTACCGGTTGGTATAATGATTGAGGTACCTTCAGCCGCAATAAATGTTGATATATTCTGTAAATATTGTGATTTCTTTTCTGTTGGAACCAATGACCTGGTTCAATACACATTAGCTGTTGACCGTATCAGTGAAAAAATAGCATATCTTTATAATCCGCTAAATCTGGCTGTACTAAGACTTTTAAAATTAATTGCTGATGTAGCAAATCAGAATAATATCTCTCTTTCAATATGCGGTGAGATGGCAGGTGAACCAAAATATACCATGCTTTTACTTGGTTTAGGATACCGCCAATTATCTATGGGTTCTGCATTCATGTACCAGATTAAACGTATCATACGTTCTGTTACCGTTGAGGAGTGTAAAAACATGGTTAACAATTTGATGCAACTGGATAATACGTATGACATAGAAAATGCAATGTTGGAACTATTAAACAAAAAATTTCCCAATATGTTTTTCAAATAATTCACTCACCATGAAATTATATCACGACTTAGCAGAATATTATTTCACAATAGAGAAGTGTCACAGGAATATAATTCACGATATACATCTTATAAAAGAACTTGCTGCAAACATACCAAATCCTGTCTTACTTGATTTAGGTTGTGGAACAGGCGAACACCTCAATGAATTATTTAAATGTGGGTTTACATGTACCGGTTTAGATAACAGTAAAAATATGCTAACACATGCTAAATTGCGATTTCCCAATGCTGCCAACTTTATTCTTTCAGATATCACAAACTTTGACTTTTTTGAAAATTTTGATATAGTCATTTCTTTATTTGGTTCATTTGATTATATGATACTTGATGAAGACGTTGACAGAGTGTTATGGAATACATGGCGAGCTTTGAAAAATAATGGTTTTGGACTTTTTGAAATATGGAATGCAGTACCCGTCAGGGAAATTAAGGAAAAACCATTAACAACAGTATCACGTGTCACATATAAAAACCTGACGATTAAACGTGAACGTGGATTTACCCTCCTACCTGATACTGATAAAACAATTGCCCAGGTAGACTATAGATATACCATTTCAGATGGCAATTCAACCCGACATGTAAAAGATAAACACATTATGCGTGCTTTTTTTAAAGAAGAGATAGAAGAATTTTTATATAATAATGGTTTTAAAATTGTTACTATCTATGCCAATTCCAGAAAAGAACCATTTATAAAAACATCCAACAAACTTTTAATTCATTTTAAAAAGAATTAAAAAAAATTATCCATGACCGTTTGATAGCCATGGATAATAATTACTCTGTACAAAATATTTATACATAATCTATGTATAATTGTGTTTGGTCAATAATTCATTGCTTACGTCTGAAATTATTGATTCCCGTACTGTATCTTTCCACTGCTCATTAAGTTTCTCGGTCTTTTGCCTGTCTTTAAAAAATTTTTCAGGTTCTTCCAATGATAAGAACAGTACTTCTTCCATGCTTGTAACAGGATGGAATATTAGCTGTTTTCGTACATATTCAGGTATCTTTTCCAGATCTTTTTCATTATCCTTAGGTATGATAATATGAGTGATTTGTGCACGATGTGCAGCCAGTACCTTTTCTTTTAATCCACCTATTGGGAGTACTTTGCCACGTAAGGTTATTTCACCTGTCATGGCAACATCACATCGAACCGGGATCTGGCTTAATAATGAAGCAATAACCACACCCATAGTAATGCCCGCAGAAGGTCCATCTTTAGGGATTGCACCTTCAGGAACATGCAGGTGTATATCATGCTTACGCAATACATCTTCGGGTATATTAAAATACTGAGCATTAGCACGTACATAGGTAAAAGCTGCATGAGCAGATTCTTGCATCACCTCACCCAACTGGCCTGTCAGTATAAGTTGACCTTTCCCTTTTATCAAAGAAGCTTCAACCTGTAACACATCTCCTCCTACTTCAGTCCAGGCAAGTCCATTGGCAAGGCCTATCTCACTTTTTTGTTCTTTTTCACCATATTTAAACTTGATAGGTCCTAAATACTCGTGCAGGATATCAACAGTTATTTCACGAACATGCGAAGAGCCATGTTTTACAACTTCACGTGCAACTTTACGGCAAACTTTTGCTATTACTCGTTCTAAACTTCTTACACCAGCTTCACGTGTATAATGACGTATGGTATACAGCATCATATCTTCGCTATATTTGATATTTGACTCGTTCAGTCCATTTTCTTTAATTTGCTTGGGTAGTAAGAACTGCAATCCAATATTTAATTTTTCCGGTTCAGTGTAACTATTAATTTCAATTATTTCCATTCTGTCCTGTAGGGGAGCAGGTATCCTGTGCTGTACATTAGCAGTTGTTATAAACAGCACATCTGAAAGGTCATACGGTACTTCAAGATAATGATCAACAAATGTATTATTCTGCTCGGGATCAAGCACTTCAAGCAGAGCTGACGAAGGATCACCCCTGAAATCCATTGACATTTTGTCAACTTCATCAAGCAGGAATACAGGATTAACAACTCCGGCCTTTTTCATCTGCTGAATGATTCTTCCCGGTAACGCACCTACATACGTTCTTCGATGGCCACGTATTTCAGCTTCATCACGAACACCACCCAGTGACATCCTTACAAATTTCCTGCCCAGTGCCCTGGCAACTGAACGGCCTAAAGAAGTTTTCCCAACACCAGGAGGGCCAACAAAACATAATATTGGGCCTTTTAGTTTATTTGAAAGATGACGCACCGCTATATATTCAATAATCCTTTCTTTAACTTCTTCCAGTCCATAATGATCTTCATTGAGAACATTCATTGCATGATCGATATCACGATTGTCTCGTGTGCGCTTATACCAGGGAACATCACGCAACCATTCGATATATGTACGCACAACAGCAGATTCAGCCGACAACGGAGGCATCTTTTCCAAACGTTTAAGTTCTTTTAATGCTTTATCTTTTGCTTCTTTGGACATTTTTGCTTCTTCAATTGATTTTCGCAACTCTTCAACTTCATCAGCTAAATCATCACCCTGCCCCAATTCCTTCTTTATTACCTTGATCTGTTCATTGAGATAGTATTCCTTCTGGGTCTTTTCCATCTGTTTTCTGACTTTACCCTGAATCTTTTTTTCAATATACATTATTTCAATTTCCCCATTAATCAGCTCAATGAGTTTCTCTATCCGTTCTACAGGGTTACCCAATTCCAGTATTGCCTGTTTATATTCAACTCGCATTGTAATATACGAAGCAATAACATCAGCCAGATGTGAAATATCCTCAATCTGCATCACGGTAGTTAATGCTTCCTGAGGAACTTTTTTATTTAATTTAATATATTTTTCAAAGGTATCAATTAAATTGCGCTTTAAGGCTTCTACCTTTGAATCAGTTTCATATGGACGCTCAATATCCTTAATTCCTACCGTAATACCATCATCAGTTGATTCAAATTGTGAAATATACACACGTGAAATACCCTCAACCAGCACTTTAACAGTACCGTCAGGTAATTTTAAAAGCTGAAGAATCTCGGAAAGGGTTCCAACATCATGAATATCTTCTTTCTTTGGGTTTGCTATCTGTGAATCAACCTGAGCAGCAAGGACCAATAGACGGTCACCCTTCATTGCCGAATCCAGCGCTTTAATTGAGATATCCCGGCCAACAAATAGTGGTATTACCATATGTGGGAATATTACCATATCCCGTAATGGCAATAAAGGGTATCGTTTAAAGTAATCTATATCTTTCTTCATAGTTTCTCCTGAATTGTGTGAGTAGTGTTCCAATACATAAAATACTGAAAATAGTGCAATCCGGACACATACTTACGCACTTTTTTCTGCCGATTTCTGAATAATTTCAGGGGATTTTCTGTGCAGTACAACATCCTCGTTAATGATAACCTTAGCTATGGTTTTCTTGGAAGGAATCTCATACATCAGATCCAGCATTATCTCTTCAAGAACTGACCGCAATCCACGTGCGCCGGTTTCGCGTTCTATTGCAATCTGAGCTATTGCATCAATGGCTGAATCAGTAAATTCAAGTTCAACATTTTCAAAGGCAAATATTTTCTGGTATTGCTTAGTTAAAGCATTGCGCGGTTTTGTTAAAATTTCCCTTAAAGCCTGTTTGTCAAGCTCATGCAATACAGCATGGACATGCAATCTGCCTACAAACTCTGGAATTAAACCATACCGTATAAGATCTTCAGGGATCATTTTCTCCAGTATATTGATTTTGCCAATATCTTTCACTGACTTAACTTCCGCACCAAATCCCATGGTTTTATTACCAATGCGAGCATGAACAATTTTATCCAGCCCAACAAATGCGCCACCACAAATAAACAAAATGTTCCTGGTATCAATGGATATGAACTCCTGATGAGGATGTTTTCTGCCACCCTGTGGTGGAACATTGGCAATAGTTCCTTCAACAATCTTTAATAATGCCTGCTGAACACCTTCACCAGATACATCACGTGTAATAGATGGGTTTTCAGATTTGCGTGAAATCTTATCGATTTCATCGATATAAATTATTCCTATCTCAGCCCTTTTAACATCGCCATCTGCATTCTGAATCAGTCTCAGCAATATATTTTCTACATCCTCACCCACATAGCCTGCTTCGGTCAGTGATGTTGCATCTGCTATGGCAAACGGTACTTTTAAAATTTTTGCCAGTGTTTGTGCAAGCAATGTTTTACCGCTTCCCGTTGGGCCAATTAATAAAATATTGCTTTTATCTAATTCAACATCACCTTTTCTTAAGTTAAAGTTACTGGTAATTCGTTTATAGTGGTTATAGACTGCTACTGAAAGAACTTTCTTTGCATATTCCTGCCCAATAACATATTCATCAAGAATAGCTTTAATCTCATGAGGTTTTGGTAAATTGCTGGTTAAAAGGTCGCCGCCTTCTAATGCCCAGTCTTCTTCCAGTATCTCATTACATAACTCAACACATTCATCGCAGATATATACATTAGGACCAGCAACTAATTTTCGTACCAGGTCCTGGCTTTTCCCACAAAATGAACAATAATGGGTTATTTCAGGCTTGCCATTATCTTTTTTCTTATTTGACATATATCCTCTTAATAATAATTATCTCTTATACATTACTTATCTACTATCTTTTTGAATAACTTTATCAATTAATCCATACTCTACGGCTTCCTGGGCATCCATAAAATAATCCCTGTCCACATCTTTTTCAATTTTTTCTATAGGCTGTTTGGTATGGATGGCATATATTTCATTCAACTTTGACTTAATTTTCAGGATTTCCTTTGCATGAATAGCAATGTCAGAGGCCTGCCCCTGAAAGCCACCCATTGGCTGATGAATCATTATACGCGAATTTGGCAGTGCAGAACGTTTTCCCGGTGCACCCGCTGCCAGTAGCAGTGAAGCCATTGAAGCTGCCTGCCCCAGGCATATAGTTGCAACGTCAGGCTTAACATATTGCATGGTATCATAAATAGCCAGACCAGATGTTACAATGCCTCCTGGTGAGTTAATATATACATAAATATCCTTGTCAGGGTCTTCTGCTTCCAGAAATAACAACTGAGCTATAACTAAACTTGCTACATGGTCATCAATTGCATCTCCAATGAAAATGATACGATCCTTTAATAAACGGGAATATATATCATATGCCCGCTCACCACGTGCTGTTTGTTCTACAACAATTGGTACAAGATAGCTCATGAAATTACCTCAACAAATTTATAAATTTCTAAATAACCATACATATAGTGTAGCATCTGTTCCCGTAACTTCTATAATTTGTTATGAATGCCTATTCACTTCTTCTGAGTAATATATTCCTGAAAAGTTACAGGCTTAAGCATCTTAATATCTGCATTCTGATAAATAAAATCATATGCTGTATCCAGTATTAAATCACCTTCAATTTCATCCCTGTTCCCTTTTTCCTCAATCACTTTTACGACTTCTTCTTCTGTAACGCCATTTTGTTCAGCTATTGATTTGATGAATTTCTGGAACTGTTCTTCAGAAACTTTAAGCTGCTCAAGTTCGGCAATCTTTGTTAACACCAGTGCATTTTTAATATTGCGCTGAGCTTCATCCATAATAGATTTCGATAGCTCTTCAGGATTAATCCCAAAAATTGAAGCAAATTCATTGATATCTTTGCCAACATTGCCAAATCGTGACTGCAATCTCCTGAAAATAGCGTACATCTCTTTTTGTATCAAGGATTGAGGTATGTCAAATTTACTGTTTTCAACAATCTTTGTCAGTATATCATTCTTTGCCTGATTCAGTGTCTGCTCTTTTGCATAGGTTTCCAGATTTTCCCTGATTCGGGTCTTCAACTCCTCAAGAGAATTGTATTCTCCCACACTTTTAGCAAATTCATCATTGAGTTCAGGTAACTGTCGCTCAAAAATCTCTTCAACCTTCACCAGATACGTTACCTTTTGCCCCTTGAGATCTTCCACTTCATAATCTTTGGGGTATTTAACTTTAATTTCTTTCTCTTCACCTTTTTTCATCCCAATAATATCATCATCAATAGCCCATGATTCTTTGCTCTTCCCAACAACAAGGCTGTGCGAGGTAAAGGCAGTTGCATCTATCTCCTCTGTTGATTTATCATCAATGCGCTTCATTTTAATTGTTACCTGATCACCTTTAGCTACCTTGGCATCTTCACCTTCTTTTTTGGTTACTGTTGCCATCCGTTCACGCATTGATTCTATTTCATAATCAACATCTTCATCGGTTACTTTTACTGATTTTTGCTCAACATGAATGCTTTTATAATTGCCAAGCTCAATAGTTGGCGGTATATCAAATTCTACTATAAAAGAAAAAGGCTTTCCTTTTTCAAGGTCTTTAAAATCAAATACAGGCTGGCTTACCGGTGTATAGCCCTTCTGTTCAATGGCTTCAATATACGCAGACCGCACAATATTTTCGGCAGCTTCACCTGTAACAAATTCAGCATATTTTTTTTCAACTAAATCAAGCGGCGCTTTCCCAACCCTGAAGCCCTTAATTTCAGCCTTCTTCTGAACATTTTTTAAAACCTTTTCATATTCAGCATCAACACGGTCATTAGGTATTTCAATATCAAGACGTATCCGTGCATTTTCAAGTTTTGACTCTTTAATTTCCAAGGTTGACTCTCCTAATTATATATTAAAATATTATATAGTAAATTCATTACCAGATAAAATGAAGAAGGGGTACTTTACGTTAATCAAAAAGGTCTGATACATCAATTTTTCATGAAAAGACCATGAAATATACAAATTATGTACTATTATAGCACAATTTTGAGTTAACTATAGAATAAACGATTGATTTTTTGTATATTTAATTTTACCATACATACCGTCAAATACTTTTTTAAGCGATAGTTATTAATAAAAAAAGCTGCTTGTAATTAAGCAGCCTTTTAAAAAATGAGCGGGAAACGGGATTTGAACCCGCGACCTCAACCTTGGCAAGGTTGCACTCTACCGCTGAGTTATTCCCGCCTATTGCGAGCGAAGGGACTTGAACCCCCACACCCTAAGGTACTAGATCCTAAGTCTAGCGCGTCTACCAGTTCCGCCACGCTCGCATACTAAAATACAATATCAAAAAATCAAGCAATTTTTTCAAGCTAAATTTGATTTGCGTAGCGGAAATTGGGTTGCCCGAGACTCGAACTCGGAACCATCTGATTAAGAGTCAGGTGCTCTACCAGTTGAGCTAGCAACCCCTCTTTCAAATACTTAAACCTGACTTTAGTTAATCAAAAAATAATTTAAAATAACGATTTTTCCATATTAAATTATGTAATTATGTGTCAAGTTCTTTTTAAAGCAATTATAAAAATAATAGGTTAAAACAGTAATTACTATAAAAAATAGCTCTTTAGCTATAATTTCTAAAAAAATTTCATGTTAATTACTTATTGCAGCAATAATTTGTTTTAATTCTTCAAAACAATATGGTTTGGGTAATATCCCATTAAAGCCATAATCTTTATAATTAGACATAACAGGATCATTTGAATACCCACTGGAAACTATTACTTTAAATTCGTTGTCAAATTTGCGAATCTGTGTTATAGTATCTTTACCACCTTTTTTACCTGGTATAGTTAAATCCATAATGGCAAATGAATAATGCTGGTCTGATTCTTTTGCCACTAAATATTTTTTATAGGCTTCATCGCCATCACAGGCTATATCCACTTCATAACCCAATTCCTCTAACATCGTGCGTAAAATAAACTGAATATTTTCATCATCCTCCAGAACCAGTACTCTACCTTTTCCAATAAATGAGATTTCATTACCATTTTCATCTATCGTTTCAACTTTTTTTTCAGTTGCTTTAAGATATATATCAAAACATGTGCCTTTACCTGGTTGTGAATCAACAAATATATAGCCACCATGTTGTTTAATGATTGAATAAACTACCGTCAATCCCAAGCCAGTGCCATGTGGTTTAGTAGTGTAATATGGGTCAAAAATCTTTTCAATATTTTCATTTTGTATTCCCGGGCCGTTATCCTCAATTGATATTCTTATATATTTATCATTACCAATAATAGCTTTAATGGGATCATCTTCATTAACATTTAATGCATAAACTTTCAACAGACCATGATCATTCATAGCTTCCCGAGCATTAATTACTATATTCTGAATAACCTGGCTGATTTGCCCTTCATCCACCTCTACATTATAGAGATTATCATCTATGATAAACTTAGATTCTATACCAGAACCACGCAATACAAAAGTAACTATGTCTTTTAACATAGCACTTAAAGAAGTAACCTTCTTTACCGGAGCACCTCCTTTTGCAAACGTCAGTAATTGCTGCGTGAGCTCTTTTGCTTTAAATGACGCTTTTTCAGCATCATTAATATGCTGATACAATTCTGATGACGCATTCATTCTAGTTTTTATTAAAGAAAGATTACCTACAATTGAGGTAAGTATATTATTAAAATCATGAGCAATGCCTGCTGCCAGAAGCCCAACGGATTCTAATTTTGAAGTCCGTGCAATATGCTCCTCTATTATTTTCTTTTGCGTTATATCGCGTAAAACAACGATTGTTCCTGTAATACTATTCATCTGGTCTTTTAATGGCAGGATATATAATTCAATGTTATAGGAAACATTACCAACATGCAGAATACATTCATTTGAAATTGATTTTTGCTGTAATATTTCAATTATAGTATTAAAAGTAAAATTAACTGGTTGCTTACAATCCAAATCAAGGATAGATATAATATCTTTTCCTATGAGTTCATCGTATTCTTTATTCAGGAGATTACAGGTTGCATTATTTACCAGTAGTATTACCGCTGATCTATCAGTTACTATAACAGCATCATTAATGGACTCAAGTACCCGGTTAAAACGTTCTTTTTCTTCAAATAACTGGATATTGCGAAGTGTTAGTTCTTCTTTTGTTTTTATTAAATCATTATTAATTTTTTGTAATTCTTTATACTGTTCATATATAATCTGTGCACTTCGTTTCAACTGAGTAATATCAATAATTGAGCTAATAACAAACGTTTCCCCTGAAGAAACAAAAACATCAGAGTTAATAATACAATCTTTTAATAATCCATTCTTGGTTTTAAACGTTACATGGAAATCTTTAACTTTTTCATTTGTCCTTAGAGTATGAATATAATTCTGCAACTCTTCTTTATCAGCAAATATATTTAATTCAAATATTGACCTGCCAATGGATTCCTCAGGCACATAGCCAAATGTTTGGCATGCTGCTTCGTTAACTTCTCGGTAAACTCCATCTCTAAATGTATTTATAGTCATTGGAATAGGGCTTGAATAAAATGCTTTATAAAACTTTTCTTCAGAGGTTTTTAACTCCAGTTCAATTTTTTTGCGTATGCTTATATCTGAAGCTGAGCCTAAAATGGCAATACGGCCATTGTACATTATTGTAGCTACATTAAAATCAATCCACTTTACTATATTATTTTTTGTTATTATTCTTGCCTCGTACCTGTTTATTATATCTTCACCGCGCTGGCGAGCATCTGCACGTAATCTGGCAGCCTCAACATCATCGGGATGAACAAAATAATAAAAAGGCTTGCTAATAATTTCTTCTTCAGAGTATTCAAGGATATGTGCAGTTTCTGGATTAATCCACTGCAAAATGTCATCCTGAATAATAAATATTGCAGTTAATACAGAATTTGCCAATGTTTTAAATTTTTCTTCACTTTCTATTAGTTTTATTTCAGATAATTTTTTTTCATGAATATCAGTACCAACACCTGAAAGGCCTAAAAAATTACCCTGCTCATCATAATGTGATTGTGATATTGTAAGAACATACCTGTATAAACCATCTTTTGTAATTAAGCGGTATTCCAATGGTTCAATAATTCTTTTTTTAACCCTTTCATAACTTTCCAATACCATTGGTAAATCTTCAGGAAATATAAATTCAGTGAAAGATTTACCAATCATTTCAGAAGGGTAAAACCCAATAAAATTTTTTATGTTTGAACTTACATAACGAATAATCCCATCTTTATCAACCTGGTATACTATATCATGAAACGGGCTTATTTTAACATCATCAAATTGTGAATGTGCTATTAAACTTTTAATTAAAAATCTATCTATAATAACACCAACCTGTTGCCCAATGGCTTCAAGTAAAGAGTGAATAGTTTCAGGAATTTTATTTGTAGAATGTGAACCTATATTAATAGCACCAATAATAGAATCATGAAATAGTATTGGAATTGTAGCTACTGCCTGTATTCCTTCGGCCTTTCTGAAGTCTTCATCTGATAAAGCCATTGCGGTATAATCAATATACTGCGGTTGACCTTTCATTATAAGCTGATAGTTCCAGCTATCGGGAGTATATTTGGAGGCTTTTTCTAAAAAGGTTGTATTAACTCCTTTTGCAAAGGTAAGGTTAAGTTCCTGGGTTAATGGATCAATTATATATATTCCACCACAATCCATCCCTGTGACTCGTAATGTTGTATCTAAAATATAGTTAAATACATCAGCAAAATGGTCGGCATCTTCATCAAAGACTTGTAACTGATACAAATCTTCATATATTTTTTTCATTATATGAGGAATCTTCTGGTTAAATTTAGGTACAATTAACAATACATCACGTTTATTAAACTTTATTTTATGTAGTGAGAAACTGTAGGGAATTTGTTTATCGGGAACATCGATTATTATTGTTGGATTATCGTTTGTCAACCTTTCAAAGTAGTTACGTATATCATCACCAACTATCGAATATGGAAATATTTCTTTTATATTTTTATTAACATATGATGAATTATTAGAATCGATTATGTGTAAGGAATTATCGACAATAACAAAATCACAATTAGCAAATTGCAAAATATCAAAAACAAACGAGGTGTCCATAGGCTATTTTACAATTTCTTCCGTTTCAAAGTTTCGGCTGGCAAAATCCTTTTCAAAAAGAGCAATCCACAACTCAACTCGTTCTTTACCGTAACACTCCTTCCATGCTTCAAGTATCGTTTCAACAGGTATATCCGCAAAACTGCCGTGATACTCTATATATTCCATATATTGCTTCTTTTCAGTGTTATACTCAGGGAAAATTGCATCATCCACACCATTAAAATCAATAGGTGATATTTTATGGAGCAGGCATAATTCTTTATTGAAGGCTGGTGTTGCTTTTACCCATTTTCCGTTTAAATAAAACTCAGTAAAACCATGATACACAAATATATTACTTCCCAATGTTTCCAGAAGTTGCTTTGTTGCTATATGATTTTTAACGGTTGCAAAGCCTACTCTGCTAGGGATATTGCAGGCACGGCCTAAAGCACATAATAATGAAGCTTTTGACACACAGTATCCACGCTTGCGGTTCAGTACAAAACTGCCTCTATAATGTTCAGGCTTATAAAACGGAGAATACGGATCATATTTGATATCATCACGGACAGCATAAAAAAGCTTTACTGCCTTTTTAACAGCATCGGTTTCATTGCTAATAATAGTGCGAGCGTAGTCAAGAACGTCAGGGCTATCGCTATCAATGCATTGTGTTGGCGTAAGATATTTTTCCAATTGCTTTTCAGTCATATAAGTAGTATATGGTTATAAATTTAGGTAATAGTATAAATAGTATAGTCCAAATCATGTTTCCTTCAATAATTAATCCTAATATATTAAAAATGATTTTATTGTTGATGTCAAACAATTATTAATTTTGACTATAGACAATACACTGCAATAAACTCATTAAAATACTTATATCCCCAAATCTGTTTTTTCAACTTTAACGTACACTCTGCAAGCATATCGTAAAACCTGTTTTCAGCACAGGCAATCATATCCCCAATAAAAACTACAGTATGCCCCCCAGCATATTTATAAGCCTGTAATGCCTCTAAAGCCATGGTACTTTGTGGCTGAGGCCAGCATAAAAAGAGTGTCCGTTCTGGATACTGTCCTGCTTCCAGTGCATCACCTTTTTGAACATCGTACCATTGTTCATCAAACCACACATTATCTGAGTGATTAACAAACGGATATTGAGCATCATCTGGGGGATATTTATCAAATGCAACCACATCAGCACCCACCTGCTTCAGCATATAAGCCCAGTATCCATTGCCTGCACCTATTTCAATTATGGGCGATAGTTCCTGTATAAGAGACAGTACCTGAAAGGTTGGTACTGCAAATGCATACTTTTTTATCAGTTCATAGCGCAAGTTCCAGTACTGGTATTCATCCAGGTGCTTATCTTTATACTGTAGTATTTCTTGTAAATAAGGGTTATGGATAGTGAAGTCTAATTCATCGGGAATATAGCGGAATATATCATATTCACTGAAAGTGTTTTGCATGGTGAATATACTGTATGGTGCGCGCCCGGCAGGAGTCGAACCTGCGGCCTGCGGATTCGAAGTCCGACGCTCTATCCAGCTGAGCTACGGGCGCGAGTATAATAAAAATGGGTGGATGACGGGGCTCGAACCCGCAACAACTGGATCCACAGTCCAGGGCTCTACCATTGAGCTACATCCACCATAACTATCTGACAAATCAACTATAATTAGGAATGACAATACTCAACATGTAATTATAGTGTCAATTATATTTCAACTCAAAATTTTTTCAATTTAACGTAATAAATACTACTATTTTCGCTGCCATCTGAAAAGAAGCGAACCTGATAATAAAAATATAGCAGATACCACAATCAAATACAATAACTGATAGCGTATATCAAATAGTGTGGCACCTTCATTCATCACCATACGTGCACTTTCCACTATAGGTGTAAGCGGCAAAAGCTGGGATACCTTCTGTACCCAGGGACGTGCCCCCTCCAGTGAAAACCACACCTCTGATAGAAACATCATGGGCCAGGTAATAATATTAATTAACCCATCAGCAAACTCCTGGCTGTCACTTCGACAAGCAATCAGTAAACCCAACGAAATCATACAGAACCCACCCAGTGCAAAAACTACAAACAGCGTAAATAACGAACCCTTACACTGAAATCCATACAACAAAACAGTTCCAATATACACAACAATTGTTGTTGCAAGCATTACAAACATACGCGACAATATCTGAGCTGTTAAAAATTCAAATGGTCTTACAGGTGCAACACTGAATCGTTTTAATATGCCGTTTTTTCTATACATTACCAGGACATAACCTACACCATACAATGAGTTAAACATTGCATTCATTCCTAAAATGCCAGGAAAAAGCCATTCAACATAGCGAATTCCTCTACCCTTAAATGAATGTTTAGAAAAGAATGTAGTAGTTGTACCTGCGCCTTTCAATAGTTGTTCTGCTATATACCCATTGGGTGATGAATCATTGATAAAATACGTATTATGCTCAGGATCCAGCAACATGTCTATTTTAAATTTTTGTAAACTATCAACAGCTTTTTCCTTAGATGAAAACTCAATAAAATCTATATACTTTAATTTTAAAAACTCATTGAATTGTTTATTACTTATAATCGTAATTTCATTATTCAACGGCTTAACCACACCAACTTTGAGTACTGGCGATGATTCGCTTCTGAACACAACACTGAAACCAATAATAATCAAAAGCGGGAAAATAATATTCCACCCAAGAGCTGACCTGTCGCGGTAAAATTCTTTTGTACGTGCAATAAATATTGTCCATATCCTGTATAGCATTGTTAAGCCCTTAATTGCGTTCCTGTTAATTTTAAAAACAAGTCCTCTAAATTTTGTGAACGTACCACCATGCCAGTAATATCAACATTGTTATCAATAAGCAGCCTTAAGCAATCATGCGGTTGTTCGGTGTGTATTTCAATGGTATGATTTACCGTATACCACTCACAATTCATCTGGC
>JARYLT010000110.1 GCA_029907515.1 Spirochaetota bacterium
CTTCCCTATATCCTTTCTTCAGTAAATATAACTAAAAAAGAATTTATATCAAGTAATAACCAATATACGATGACAGGGTAAGTGTTGCATCGGGACGCAGAATGGCATGGATGTGATTGGATTATCTCAACTCATTCAGTACTCGCAATAACTTATTTGAAATCGGCAAGATTCTTCGGTCGCCCCGATTGGTGGCTCCCTCAGAATGACAGGGTAAGTGTTGCATCGGGATTCACAGTGGCAGAGGCTATCAATGGCTAAGATTCAATGTACCTTTTCCTTCTTCACCACAATCTTCTGCAATTCTTCTTCGGTGAACACATATTCTTTTCTGCAAAAACCGCAGGTGATATGCGCACCGTGATCTTTTTGTATCATATCTTCCAATTCCTGTGTTTCAACCGATTCCAGTATTGTTGCTAACAGTTCTTTGGTGCATCTGCACCTGTGCTGTATGGGTAATGAGCCAAGTTCTTTAATTTCTTTGCCAATAAGCTCTTCAATAATATCCTTGATTAGTTTTTCTTCTTCAAGCTTTTTATCAAGCGAAAAGCCGCTTTGAAGCTTGCTTTCAATTACATCTATAACCTGACGTGGTGTGCTGGGAAATGTTTGTATTAAAATTCCCCCTGAACGGGTAATAGCCCCTTCTTTATTGCAATTGACCGCAAGTAACAGTGCCGAAGGTATTTGCTCTGACTCCAGTAAGTAGTACGCAATATCCCTGGCAATGTCACCATAAATGATGGGCGAAACACTTTTATACGGCTCACGTAACCCTAAATCACGTGTTACGGTAATAACACCTGCGCCCAATGCTTTTGATATATTCAGTGTATCAGATTGCAGTTCCACATCAACAGTGGGATTACCAACAAATCCCCGTACATTTCCTTTGCCATCAACCTGTACCACTATTTCCTTTAAAGGGCCACTGCATCTAATATTAATGCTCAACGTGTCGTTTGAATGCGGTTTAATTGAAGACGAAGCAAGAAGCAGGGCAGCGTTCAGTGTGCGACCAAATGCTATGGTTGCATGTGGCGTAGTGTTATGAATGGTGATCATCTCCTGCAATACTTTTTTACTTAGTGCAGCATAGATCCTGAGATTGTATTCCTCGCAAATGTATCGTACACTTAGATTATCTTCCATGGTAACTATCGCCCCTTAAAATTCACGTAATGATTCATGCACACCTTTTACAATTTCAAACCAGTAGTTGTACGCAGCTTCCTGTGGATTTTCTTCAAACTGGTTTAGCCAGTAATTAAGTTCCTTATCATTTACCTTTTCAATTTCGTGCAGACGCTTGAGGTACGTTTTAACAAAATCAATGTTGCGCGTTGATTCCCAGTAAATTGACACATTGCGGCTGTTGATTCTGCTTGCGGTCATGTCAAGATTTGTTAAAAATTCTTTATGTATTCCATACAGTGAATTCATAATTTCGGGGATCATGTCCTCGGCCCACAGCCGGTGAAAACGGCAAAAGCCAGTGTTGTCAAGCATAAGTTCTTTAATCATACGGTGAGCGTTTTTGCGGCCTAACTCACGTGGTGGCAAAAAATCATATCCATAGTACATATAATACTTACCCATAATAGGCATGGGCGATAGTACCCCAGGAACCCAGTACTGGTTGGGAACAATCCATCCCTTGCGCGCGTTGGCGTTATATACAAAGCAATCAATGATATCCTTGCTTTTTTCACGTGCTAATTTACGGGCAAATTTGCGCGCCCCTTCAGTAAAATCAAGTATTCCTTTTTTATGAATGATTGCATCCAGAAGCTGACTTGCAATTTCAGCGTTGTGTTTTGAATCCGTTTCTACACTAAAATTTACATGCGAAAAAACAGGAAGGTGCCCAACACCCGCTTCTTCAGGTTTTAATAATTTACGATCAAGGCATTCCATAAGCCACGATAACACTCCACCAGCTGAAATGGCATCAAACCCGTACATATCAGCTTTGTGTACAAGCATCTCAGCTGACCTCTGATCAAACACGCCGCACAGTGGTCCCATTGCCTGGTACGGTTCATAATCTTTTTTGTAGATGTCGCGCATCTTTTTGCAAACGGCACTACAGGGCTCACCGCAGGTTTTCATGCTTTTGGTGGCGATAGTTTCTTCATTAAATTGCTTCAGGTAATGATCAACAACAAGCTTTTGATGAATAGCAAGCCTTTCTTCTTCGGTCAAATAAATTGAGCGATAGTTAAATGCAAGGAGCTTACCGCCAATAGTAGCAAAATTAACACCAAAGGTACCACCAGTGTTAAACTGCGGGTCAAAGCGATATTTGGTTGTAGCTTCTAAGTCTTTGGCTGCCAGCTTTTTGCTGTATTTATCAATAAACCATTCATCAGCAACCTTGCGGTCTCTGAAGTCTTCGTCAATATATGTACCACCGTATATTATGGCAGCAATACCATGTTCGCGGAAAAGCTTTGAGCCAAATCCACCACGTCCAGCCCAGGTATCAACCCAGGTGAGCGTGCCATCCTTAACAGGTGCCGAACACAGCGCACCAAAATCTGTTGCATGTGAAGCAGGACCAGTGGCTATGACACGGGGATCAGTTAGATATTTGCCTGCATACATGGAAAGTACTTCATGCATCAGGGAATACACACCACCGTGTCCGCTTTCCCATATCCTGAATACATCAATGGGCTTGATTTCAATTTCAATTTCTTCACCATGAATACGGTTAAGATACAGTACCGAAGGTGTTGGTGCTTTTTTGGAAAGGGCAATCATGTTTATACCCAGGTTATCAAACACCAGGCCGGCACCACCCATGGATGAAATGAAAAAGCTATTCCAGCAGGGTGAATACCCATTGACAAAGAGTCTATTAGAGCCAGGGAAGATAGATCCAGCTAATACACCAACGCCAATATTTGTGGTGTAGTAGCGTTGTGCAATGTGCAATCCAAGATCAACAGGACCAAAAAAATCGCCAATAGGGTATCGTGCCAGGCGATAGTAACCGGTGGAAAGGTCTATGAAGAGTACTTTTTGATGATGTTGCATATTTTTCTCCTGAAAATTATTTTGTTAAATCCAGGCCTTTTACCTCATGGTCAGTCATCCTGATTCATCAACAATCATCCTGAAATACAAACAGTCTTCCTGAACTTGATTCAGGGGCTTCTGCATACAACGTCATATTGAACTTTATTCAGAATCTCTCTCATCAAGATGCTAAATCAAATACTAAATGGGTTAACAATTAAGTAATGCTGAATCCTGAATTAGGTTATGATTCAACACCACTATCTGACTTTATCCGTATATTTCAAGATCATCTATATCAGCAGAATAAAATTGCAATGTAATAGTATTAAAAATATTACGTAAAAAAGCAATATTTTCTTTATGTGGGCCATAATATTCTGCGCTTTTGTACTGGGGTAATTTTATGGTGAGGGTCCGTATATTGCCGTTATTCTGTAAAAAGTTTTTAATGTTATTTTCAAGCTTATTGCGGAAATATCGCGATTTTACTAAATAACCAAATGATGGATGATATGGACCCGCAATGATGGTATCAGCTACTGCATCATCAAAAGGATGCAAACCCATTCGGATTACTGGAATATTATTGCTGGTAAATATGTCGTACATGTAAGTACATACTTCAATAGCTTCATCTAATGATAGTGGAATATATTTCCCTTCTTTGTATAATGTTTCTAATTGAGTATCTTTGATAACAACAGTGGGATAGATGCGTACACCGTCAGGGTATAGTAAAACAGTTTTGCGTGCTGTTTCAATTGATTTTTCAAAAGAATCGCATGGAAGCCCAGGCATAAGCTGAATTATAAGGTTAAACCCATATTCTTTGATGAGCTTTGAAGCATTTAGTGTATCCTGGACTGTATGGCCTCGTTGTGCTTGCTGGAGCACATCATCATGCATGGATTGAGCCCCTAATTCAACTGTTGTAACTCCATATTCTCTGAGCAAAGTAAGAGTTTTATGGTTTATATAGTCGGGACGGGTTGATAATCGTATGCCATGGATTTTATGCAGTGATAAATATGTATAAGCTATCGCTAAATATTGTTGTTGTATTGCTTCATCCAGGCCGGTAAAGCTTCCGCCAAAAAAAGCAACTTCAATATGATTTACACCTGGTTTTATGGTTTGTAAATACTGCTCAATTTTTTCAACAATATATTCTTCATTGGGAAGGAATCGTGTATTGCTTGTGTATATCTGGTTGCAGAACACACATCGGTGCCTGCAACCAGAATGTGGTATAAAGAAGGGTATGGTTACATGTGTTTTGGGCATGTAATCATTTAATCACTCATTTTTGGAAATTCTTTTGAATACTGTGATGGCTGTTCTTTATTGTTTCCAATTGGTCGTTTGCCGGTAATAAATCCATACCATTTATACACAGAATCCAATAAAATAAACAAAGCTAACAAAATCATTAGTCCTAATAAAACAATATTAATCATAAAACTGTATGCATCAGGCTGTGATGAAAGTGCTTTAGGTATATATTCAATTATAAGGGTTATACCCGCAGTGAACGTGGTGCTGAGCATAAAGAGCATGGGTATCAGTGTAACCCAGATGTACTTAATTTTATTCATTTTGATGATAACCGTTGTGCCAATACACAGAGCTAACATGGCCAGAAGCTGATTTGCTGTGCCAAACATTCGCCAGATTGTTTGTACCGAACCCGTATAGATAAAATAACCCCATGCAATAACAACAAGCAAACTGGCAATAATATTACCTGATAAAGATCGTAATTCGCCAAATGGTTTATACACATAGCCACCCAGTTCCTGGACTACATACCGTGCAACACGGGTACCGGCATCAATGGTGGTTAAAATAAATAGCGCCTCAAACATGATGGCAAACTGATACAGGTATGCCATCAAATGGCTTAAAAAAGGTATGGATGAAAAGATATATGCCATACCCACAGCAAGTGAAACAGCACCACCAGGGCGGCCAGCTAAATCAATGCCAACAAGTTTTGACAGGTCATTGATTTTGTCCACCGGGAATCCCATCTGTGCCAGTGTATCAAATGACAGGTGAGTGTTGATTGCAAGGTAATCACCGGGAATAAGCACTGCAGCAGCAATGAGAGCCATCATTGATACAAACCCTTCAGTAAGCATGGCACCGTAGCCAATGGGTAACGCATACTTTTCGTTTTCAATCATCTTGGGTGTTGTACCGGATGAGATGAGTGAGTGGAATCCTGAAATAGCACCACAAGCTATCGTTATAAATACAAATGGGAATAGTTTTCCCGGAATGATTGGCCCATTGCCGTGAATAAATTGGGTCAATGCCGGTAAATGTAAATCCGGATGGACAGCAACCACACCAATAGCAAGCAACAATATAACGCCAATTTTCATAAATGATGACAGGTAATCACGGGGGGCAAGGAGGAGCCATACTGGCAATACGCTTGCTACAAAGCCATAGACAGCAAGAGTTATCGCCAGATTATGCTGATTTAATGTAAAGAATCCTTCAATGCTTGTTCCAAGAATATGCCTGCCATAAATAACGGTTATCAGTAATAACACAATCCCAATAATTGATGTTTCAAGAACCTTTTCGGGGCGTATGGATTTCATGTATACACCCATAAGCAGTGCAATGGGGATGGTCATTGCTATGATGAAAGTACCCCATGGATTATTATATAAAGAATTTACTACCACAAGGCCAAGTCCGGCGATAGCAACTATTAAAATAAACAATACTGCAAATAAAGCCGCAAGCCCTGTCACTGGACCAATTTCCTCTTTAGCAATCTCTGCCAGCGATTTGCCATCTTTGCGTATTGATGCAACTAGTATCACCATGTCATGCACGCCACCAGCAACTACTGAGCCTATAAGGATCCACAAAAAACCCGGGAGATAGCCAAACTGCGCGGCAAGAACAGGGCCAATTAATGGGCCTGCACCTGCTATAGCAGCAAAATGATGGCCAAATAGTACCCATTTATTGGTGGGATAGTAATTGGTATTATCGTTCAGTCTATATGCTGGAGTAACACGTGTTTCATCAAGTGCCAGCACCTTTGCAGCTAAAAAAGCACCATAAAAGCGATATGCCAGCATGTAGAATGTGGCAGCTGCAGTAACTATCCATAATGCGTTAATTTTTTCCTGAGGGTTGTAAATCTGTGTGACTATAGCAAAGGATAGTGCAAATAATAATGATATTACAATCCAGAAGGCAATTTTTAAAAGCTTCTTCATAGTATATCTCCTGATGAAGAAAATTTTATGTGCTAACGGTAGATACCTGTTTTCACGTTGTGTCAAGAGATTTTAGTAAAAAAATATGTATTGCACTAATAATTAGTGGTCATGATTTTAATAGCAAAGTAATCCAGTATTCATCCTTACTATAATAGGTTGGGAGTTTTGATGTATTTCTTCTTTAAAAAATTTTAATGATAAATACTATAAGCAAAATAAAATTAGACTTACCGCAGTGATAGAGTGGTAAATATTTATTTAAAATATACATTAAATATAACTATCTCAGGGTAGCTATTGGTGCGTATGGGAGGCCCCCATGTACCGTAACCACTTGATACATATACGTGCGTTTTGTTTATGACTTTGTATCCCCAGCTTATTTCGTAAAGCTTTTTTGTGATATAGTTAAAAGGAAATAATTGACCATGATGTGAGTGGCCGGAAAGAAGAAAGTCTACAGGATATGATGCTGTTTGTGATAGTTTAAATGGCTGATGATCAATGACTATAACAGGTTTTGAAATATCTATCTGTTTTATTAAATTTTCTAATGGTAAACGCCTGGAACCGGTAAATGCATATTTGCTTCTGTCATCGCGTCCGATTATCTGGATATCGCCAATGGAATATACTTCATCCCGTAACACCCGTATATTATGATCTTTGATATAATTGATAGCATTCTGTATCCCCCCAATATATTCATGGTTTCCGGGTACCGCAATTACGCCGTATCTGGCTTTAAGTTGCACCAGTAGCTCACCTAAATTATTTTCAATAACGGGTTTGATATCTTCATCCAGTATATCACCACCAAAAATGATGAGATCTGGTTGTGCGCTATTAATAAGCCTTACCAGGTTTTGCAAACGAGAATTTGCTATGATTGACCCCAGATGGATATCGCTGGCATACGCAATTTTCAGATGCTTTGGTGATGAAGGCTTATCAATATGAATGGCTATTTCCTTTACGTGAGGGGTGCGCGCGTTAATAAATCCCACAAATGTGATTATTATACTTACGATTATGACTATACTGTAGGCTGCCTTTTGAATATTAAGTGTTTTTATAAAGATATGAACTATTCCCTGGATACTATCGCCAATAATAAACCCAAAAAATAAATATATGAAAATACCTAACCAGAGTGCTCCAATCCAGATGAGGAAGTCACTGGCTGCACACACTGTATAGCGTTCAAGTATTCGGCCAACCAGAAACGAAAGAGCAAGGATGCTTATAAACGTTGCTGTCAAAATTTTATACTGATTGGGCACCAGCTTTTGTATACGTTGCAGCACGTAAAAATTGGCTGTAAGATAGATTGTCAGAATTGCAGTGAAGATGATATAAAACAACGAACTTCGCATAAAGTTAATTCCGTAATAATGGTATATGCTAATATTAGCACAGGTTATATATTTAGTATAAAATTAAAAGCCTAAAATAGTAATAAAATATTTTTTTGTTATTGACTTCACTATTTATTTGAAATACAATAAATAGTGAAAGGGTATGTAAATCATAACATTGGGGTTATTATTATGAAACACAAAAATATAAATGTTACTTTATGTATTATGGTGCTGATCCTATGCATTTATGGCACATATCTTTATTCCCAACAAATATTTAAAAGTAATGAATTTATTCAAACAGATATATCACCAGACAGGTTGCAATTTATGCCTGTTACCGAAGATTTCAGAAATTATTTTGTTTTGCAGTGTATAGGAAATACAGTATCAGTGTTGATAGGCGATTTTACCGGTACTGAAAAACTTATAAGCCTTGCAAAAGATACCAATGGTGATGGAAAGGCTGATGAAGTATATGAATATTTCCCTGAAATAAAAAAGCTAACAACTCCTTTCAAGCCAACATCAGCATTTTACAAAAATATTGATGTGTTAAAAAAAGAAATCCTATATGGTGATATTTTTACAGTAAACTACTCATATAAAATGTATTCTTTGCCATTACTCAAGGCTAAACTTAAAACAGGTAGGGATGTATATCGTTTTAAACATGGTTATTCAGTAAAAATGTATGACCCTGATGCGCCAACTACAATTGCGGGCGAGTTTTTCTTTGGGAAAAATGAAGGGAAATATGACCTGATTTTTACCACGTACTATTATAAGCTTTACCGAACTAAAATATCACCGCCATTAAGTTATTCAGTATACTGTAAGGATACAACAGATAAATATATAGCAGATATAGTTGAAGAGCTTTTAAAGATGGTGGAATAAATGCTTTATGTGAGTAATTGTTTAAAAAAAAACCTGCTATGCAAAGCAGGTTTTTTTATTATTATATCATGTAACTTTATATTATTGTTTATTCCTGCCTTGAGCGGATGGCATCAACCATTTTCATAAATAATGCATAAAAATCCTGTAACTCATCACTTTTACGCAATGGACGCGGATGGGGTATATTACCATTAATAATATCATTGAAGTAATTTGACATAACATAAAGAGGCCCTGCAATTTTATGTGTTTTGCGGATTAACACAAAATAAAGTATTATTCCTTGCAGTATAACAAAAGCAATGATAATCAGCAACAAAAAGTTATTCAATTCAATGATTTCTTTTATGGTATTGATATTTTTGACATGGTCGTTAGCAATATTTTGTATTGCCAGCTTTTGTTCTGTATCATGCGGTGACTGTGAATATGCAATCAATGCTTCAACAATGTTATCTTGGATTTGAATAATGTTTATAAGCTTTTTATTATTATATGCTGCATTTACACCGATAGCAGCTATAATAATTGCAACAATCACAAAAACAATAGCAATGACAGAAAATGTAGTCTTAAGTTGAAATTTTTTGTTTATGATGTATTGTTTTCTCTGCCTCATAGTATAGTACCTTTTTTTGAGATTTTATAATTCGATGAATATAAATAATAATCTCTTTTTTTTATATGTCAATCTTAAAATTTTAAATTATTGAAAAAGTTTTTGGATTATATCCATATCAACTATCATCCTGAAAAAGCAACGCAATGGGAAACCAATAACATTGGTAATTGATCCAGCTGTTTTTTCTATGATCATGGTGCCATATTCCTGTGCTGCATATGCACCAGCTTTATCATTATAATTTATATGAGATAGATATGCAGTAATATCGCTTTCATTGAGTTTTTTAAATGTAACCTGAGTTATTTCATAATCATCATGCTGGCGGATATCGTTTTTATTGCTATACAGTAAGCTTATTGCTGATATGACATGATGTGTTTTCCCTGATAATTTTGATAACATATAATACGCATGGTCAAAATCCGCAGGTTTTCCTAAAATTTCATTGTCGATAGTTACTATGGTGTCGCAGGTTATGACAAGTGAAGGGTTAGTAAAAATTTTTGTGCGAATATTGTTAAGCTTGTCGCTGGAAGCGCGTTGTACAAATTGCAGTGGTTTTTCATGGGGGTGTGGTATCTCTTCTACAACGGGATGAATGATGGTTATAGTATTGAACATTTGTTGAAGAAGATGCTTTCTTCGCGGAGATGATGAACCAAGGATAATATTCATATTTTTCTATTTAAGGATTACTTTTTCATTAAGCTTGTATACTCTGGTTACATTTTTTATCTGTTTCAGTCGTTTCATAATATCATTTAGGTGGTTTAAGCTTTTTACTTCAAGAACAAATTTAAGAAGAGCCTGATCTTTAGCAACTACTGAAGCTTCGGCTTTAATAATGTTTGTTTTTGTTAAGGATATTTCGTCGGCAACATCCTTTAATAAATTAGTTCTATCCATGGCTTCAACTGCAATTTTGACTGGATAGGTGCTTTCTGATTGTTCCCATTGTATATCTACAAAGCGTTCACTTTCATTTTGTAACCGTTGCAGTGCTGGGCAATTTTTTTTGTGGACGGTAATACCCCTCCCACGGGTAATAAATCCCACAACATCATCTCCTGGAATTGGCTGGCAGCACTGTGAAAGGCGTATCATTACATTATTAGTACCGTCTATAGTGATGCCAACTTTCTTTTTGTTGGTATAGCTTTTAAGTTTTACCAGTTCTTTTTCGGGTATACTGACGCTGGCAATTTTTTCTTTCTTTTCTTTTTCTTCCTTATCAGCATGTTCTTCTTCAGGTTCTAAGTTCTTTCGTAACCAGTTACGTATTTTGTATCGGGCGTTTGATGATTTGACAAACTTAAGCCATGCAGGCGATGGGTGACCCTTTTTGCTGGTTAATATCTCAACAATATCGCCACTTTTCAATTCAGTTTTAAGGGGTACAAGCTGATTATTGACTTTTGCTCCAATACAGTGATTGCCAATTTCAGTATGTATAAGGTAAGCAAAATCTACAGGAGTGGACCCTTTGGCCAATTTTATAATTTTGCCTTTAGGCGTGAAGACAAAAATTTCATCTTCATACAGGTCCATCTTGAGTTCTTTAATAAATTCACGAGTATCTTTTATTTCGTTCTGCCATTCATGTATATTATTGAGAATTGTAATATTTTTGTATTTAGGCTTGAATGATTTAATACCTTCTTTATATAACCAGTGGGCTGCAATTCCCATTTCTGCAGTGGCATGCATATCCCATGTTCGTATCTGTATTTCCAGTGGGTGACCATCTGGACCAATCACAGTTGTATGTAATGATTGATACATGTTTGATTTTGGTACAGCAATATAGTCCTTAAAACGGGAAGGAATGGGAGTCCATATCGTATGAACAATACCTAAAATTCCATAGCAATCCTTTACTTCATTGGTAATAATTCTGATAGCCCTGAGGTCAAAAATATCATCAAATGTTCTTCCCTGTTGAAGCTTTTTAAAAATTGAATAATGATGTTTAATCCTTCCCTGAATCTGAGCTTCAATGTTTAATTCTTTCAATCGTTGCTGCAATACATTACGTATAGAATCAATAAATGCTTCCAGTTCGCTTCTACGTGCCTTTATGTGTTCTACAATAGCATTATAATCATCAG
>JARYLT010000111.1 GCA_029907515.1 Spirochaetota bacterium
TTGCTGAGAGGGTAGCAAAGTTTATGAGGTATGAGGAGTATTACCGAAAGAAGTATTCCATGATACTTGGGTGGGTGTAAAAGAAAAAAGGGGTCAGAGCATTTAAATAATTACACAACTGTATGAAGCAACTTTAGCTCAACTCCAGCTTTTTCAAACATAGCAATCACATAGTCAATGTGTTCATCAGTATGAGTTGCCATAACACTAAGACGTATTAATTGCTGCCCTTGTGGTGTTGCTGGAAAAATTATTGGATTTGAATATACACCGTAGTCAAAAAGTTTTTTCCATAATGCAAAAGTCATAAAATCATCACCAATTAGTACAGGTATTATTGGTGTTTCGCCTGGTAACACTGAAAATCCAAGTTCAGAAAGTCCTTTACGAAGGCGATGTGCATTATAATGAAGTTTTTGTATTCGTTCAGGCTCTTTCTGGATTATCTCCAAAGCTTTTAAAGCTGACGCGGCATTTGAAGCTGGCATGCTTGCATTAAAAATAATTGCTGGTGCATGGTGTTTAATATAATTGATTACTCGTTCGCTGGATGCTATAAAGCCACCAGATGAAGCCAGGCTTTTAGAAAAAGTACCCATAATAATATCTGTTTCATCAGTAAGGTTAAAGTGGCTTGCAGTTCCCCTGCCACCAGTGCCTATCACCCCCAATGCGTGAGCATCGTCTACCATAATACGAGCATTATATTTATGAGCTATCGCTACTATTTGTGGTAATGGTGTAATGTGCCCATTCATGCTGAAGACACCATCAACAACAATTAACTTTCCTGCTTCATACGGCAGGCTTGAAATTTTTTGTTCAAGATCGGTCATATCATTATGATTGAACTTTACCAGGATACTATCGCCACATAATGCTTTTGCAATTAAAGTGCCCTGAATAATACTTGCGTGGTTTTCTGCATCAGAAATAATATATTCCCCTTTTTTTATTAAAGGTACAATAGCTCCCTGATTGGTTTGATAGCCTGTGGAAAAAATACATGCAGCTTCTTTTCCAACAAACTGTGCTAAAGCTTCTTCTAATTTAAAATGAATATCAAGTGATCCATTGATAAGCCGTGAACCAGAACAACCTGTGCCATATTTGTTGATAGCGTCTATTGCAGCCTTTTTAACTCTTGGATCATGAGTAAGCCCCAAATAGTTATTGGAACCAACCATGATCATACGTTGGTTATTCATATAAACTACAGGTCCTTCAGTTTCAGTTATGGGATGGTAGTATGGATACAGGCCAACTGATTTAACATCCTCAACGCGTGTAAAAGCAAAACATTTGTCAAAAAGATCCATGGAAAACCTCCTTATACTTTAATTATATTTTTCAAATAGGTTTCAGGTATGCATCAAAATTAGATAATGTAATAAAAATACTGATTTTAAAATAAAAAGTCAATATATTTGTCTAATATGATGTATAAAAATAAATTAATAAAAAAATGTTATATAATATAAAAATAAGAGTGAACATTCACTCATAAATGAATAAGTACTCACTCATTTGTTTATAGGGTCAGAGCCATAAGGTGGATAAAAAATAAAATCAGTGGGGTCAGAGCCTAACAGTAAAAAATAATTGCAATAAATTTTAATAACTATCTTTTAAGCAACTAGGTTTGCATCTGAGGAGGTAGAAATATGGCCCAAAGAATAACAAAAAAAATTATGAAATTGGCTGCAGGCATTATTGCAATTGTTATTGTCCTGACAGGGGTGGCAGTAGTTTATTTATATAGTGACCCTGTGATGCGCTTTATGATGGTTATGAATGAAGTAATCCCGGCATGGGGTGTAAGTTCAGAGGAAGTTGTATTGCTGTTGGAAAATAACAGTAAAACAAAAATGACAATATATAAGCGAATTTTCAGCAAACAGGATAAGTATTATTTTTGTGTACATGGCCTGACACCGCAGGGTTATCAACATCCATCTTTGGTAAAATTGGCCAGAGCACTGGCACTTGCAACCGGCAGAAAAGTGCTGGTTCCCTATCTTTATGGGAGTGAAACCGATAGGGATGTCATAGATGCAACTCAAGAGATTAAAAAAATGTATCTTTCAGTTAAAGAACGTTATCCCGGGAAATATAACGGTTTTGGAGCATGCATATCGGCAACAATGTTAGTTGTAGCGCTCAATGATCTTCCTGCAGAACGGTATCCAGATAAAATCTTTATGTATGGCCCCTTTCTAAATGGTGAAATGCTCATGCATTTTTACAACACCAGTGGCATGGAGGTTGATTTCATTGTAAAGTTAGCCAATGCAATGCGTCATCCAAAACTAACAGAAGAAGAAAAAAAGCTGGTAGGTAAAGCTATAGCTACAACAAAACCAGGGGTTACCGATAGAAACCAGGTAAAACAAATATTGGGCATTGATCTGTATAACAAAGTGGATTCATTAAAAGTGGAAAATCCTGAATTCAAGCAGTTAAATGAAATGACACTATTTAAACAAAAGCCTTTGCCAGCATGCAGGTATTACATACTACATTCACGTGCTGATAACATTATTCCCTTCAGTATGGGCTTAAGTATGCATAAGTATCTCTTACAATTGAGATTGGATAGTAAATTTTTAGCAACGGGAGCTTTCCAGCATACTCAAAAAGAAAAGTCATTTACAACACTAAAAACGGAGTTTAAAGAGATATATGCTTTTTTTAATGATCTCTTTAAAGAATAAAAAAAGTAAATGGGCGATAGTTATGGTTACATACTACCATACTGTATACAAGAACCAATATTTTAAATAAATAAAAAATAAAAACCAATCTCATTCATAATACTTTGATATGTGAAAGGAACAATTTGCAAAGAATTTTAAAAAATTATTATAAACCAGAGTGCGATAGAACATTTAATGAATAATATGTTATTTGTATATAATATAATTTTATCATTATAATATCTGTAAATAATTTTATGGTTATATTATAATAAATCGTAAGAGATATAATAATATAACAAAAATAAATATTTCTTGTAAAAAATCTGATTAATTGTTGACAATACTTACCAGTCGGTATTAACATTTATCAAGAAGATTGATAACAACTGGACGGTTTAATTAATTGAATTGTATATACCGTATAAGTGAATGTGTAGGTTTGATAAATTTCTACATTTATTAAAGATTTTTAATGTGGGAAGAAGGGCGATTATTTTTTTTGTGTATAATAGTACCGGGACGTCGGTTTGAAGTAAGACTAAATGAATGAACATTAAGCTAGTTTTTTTATTTTTTAAGAAATGTTGAGGTGTACCATGAAGTATTGTAAAACTTTTTTCACCATTATGCTAACAGCATTGTTCATTATATCATGTGGAGGCAAAAGCAATACTACTTTCCAGAATAATGATGCTAATGGTGCTACGGGCTCAGAGCCTTTCAGTATGCTTGATGAATATCCGGCAATCCAGGAAGGGTTTACATCGCTTGATGAATATACTTTCAATGAGTTACTGGGTGGTGCACTGTATGATAATGTTCAGGAAATAGGGGATCCACCACAATGGATATTAATTACTGCTGACCCCAATACAATTAACGAGATTACTGATATGCTGCCTGCTGTTCGTGAAATATTGGGCAGGGTTATTGATCAAAATGATCTGGATTGGCCATCTGATACATATGACTATGAAACTGATTTATATGATATGATCAATACATTAAGTGAAAGCGAGCTTGGAGTTTCAAATGAACTTATAAGTTTACTCCGCAAGGTGGTTGGATATATTTATGATGTTCATGGAAATGAACTTGAAACAGTAATGGCTGATTTAATTGCATTTTTACAGGATAATCAGGGGCAAAACATTGGTAACCAGTTACCGTTATTGCAGGAAGCACTGGGGAAATTGCTGGTTAAAACTAACACCACGTTTACATACAGTGGCAAAGATACATATCTGGGAAATGCCACACGGGGGATGGATATATTGCTTTCTGCATTGAAGGATATCATAAAAAATGATCCAGAAGCCCGTGATGCAGTATACGATGTTTTAAATGAAGTAGGTGGGTTGCTTACAGCAACTACCAATGGAAAATCATTTGCTCAGGTTTTAAAAGAAGCAATGGTAAATTTAGAAGATTATACCACTGTGGGTGGATCTATATATGACAATAGTAACACCAGCATCAAATACAATTATAATAGAAACGATAGTACCTATTATGTAAATACCGAACTTCGTAATGGCTTAAAACAAATGTGGCCAGTTTTAGTAGGGTTATTTGTGAAAGCAAAAGGAAGCTGGGATACCACGGGAAGAGATGACTTCTCGCCAATATATGATCCACAAGAAGGAAGGTCGGCCCTTGAATATTTAACTCAGAAGCTGTATGACTTAAAGCTAAACTGCGGTATTGATTTTACAAATTATGAGATAGAACCATCACTCAAGCGCATGGTGGAATACAATGGATTTGGTCAACTGCGTAGCAGTGCAGGCTACAAGGTGTCATATCTGGATCATCTGTTATTTACTTTAATAGCATCGTATGATTATGGGTTTTTGACGAGGTATGGCAGTGCAACCAATGAACCGTATCAAAATAATGAAGGTGGAAACGATAGTGATAACCAACCCCATGGTCATGGTTTGCCGACAGGTGGTATTTTAACTATTAATGATACATTATATTCTATGACCTCAGGGGCAAAGCATGCCAATGTTGTAGCTTTAGGCATTACAGCAGTAGATGAGTGGTTAGGAGTCTATGAGCTATCACTTGATCCAACAAGAAATAAAAGTCAATACTACACAAGAAGTGGAAGATCTGTTCAATGCAATAACGTTTTCAGATGTTCCAGTTATAGCGGGACAACAGCAAATACGTTAACCAGCAGCAATGCTACAAATTATAAATTTCCTATGGGATTTGATTTTCCTGCTTTAGCACTATTGTCAGGATTTTCGGCAGGAGATGCAGGTATACCGAATGGGGGTAGGGCAGGGATAATTCCAACCAGTGATACAACCACGGTTGGCGATACTACTAATGACTATCGCACCTATTATCCGTATGTAGGTAATGGATTGGGAGAATTGAATACCGGGCGCTGGGTGATGGGCTGGATTGCCCGTGCATGCTGGGAAGGTGAGGGCCCTTATTATTATGCTCCAGCTAATGCACCAACGGTTTCAATAAGTGGTAAAACATATTACATATATTTCAGGCCTGATGGCAGAATTTATGCGCTGGTGTATAAGCAGAATATAAGCGATCCAAATACATGGGAATATTTTTATCCAGTCGATGGAGGCAATGATGTAAAGGATCCATCGAATACTCAATTAGGGACATATTATTTACGTGAAAACAGATATAAAGCAATATGGGAAACTGATAGAATAATGTTAAAAGCTGAGTACGCTGATAATGATTCAGAAACCCGATATTATACAATAAATAGAGTTGTAGGCAATACCGGTACAGACAAATACTTATTGCGAAAGATTAATGATCCAATTGATAAGGACGATGAGGTTGATGCAGGATTAACCAGTGGATTAACTGCGGGTAGCTTGACATTCAGAGAAAAGATAGCAGAAAAAAATGCTATACGTGAATGTCAGAGCCAGGAAGAGGCAATGTTCAGGAACTTCCAGTGGCTGATGCTTGAGAAGAAGATAGTTTTTATCATGCCAATGCGATCATATGTCCATATTATCCCCCTGGGTGGTATATGTGGCGAAGTAGATTTAGATCCACTGGCTGTTGCAGTATTGGAAGCCAATGGTATAGCTGGGATGATAAATTTAAAGAAAGGTAGTCAGGTAGGATACTGGAATATCAAAGGTAATGAGGGGACAGATGTTACAGGATGTACAGGAAAAGATAGAAATGGAAATACAGTAAATTATGGTGATTCATATGAGTTGGGAGATGGAAGAATATTTGTTCTGGTGCGGGAGGATGCATCGTATCTATATATAGTACTGGCTGGATGGAAAGGTGATTCTGTTGACATAGGGACTATATGGAACACTATACTTGGAAGTGGTTCAGTAACACCGGCAATATTAGGTGATAACCTGGCTCCAATTGCCCGCATGGCGTTTTTGCAGGATCAACTGGTTCCGTCGAGTTCACCATCCATTGGCAATGAATCTGCAACTGTTTGGCAAAACCGCAATAAACTTCTACCAATCGTAGTTTCCCTGGCAGGTGATTTACATGAAAAATCATACTATAAACCAGCTGCAAGTGGATACTGGTATAACTTTGCCGAAGCTGATAAACATCGTTATCCATTGAAGTATTTACGGGATCTACTGGGTGCTATTGCCAGTCCTCTATTCCAGTATTATAAAACCCCCTATACTGGAGCAACAAAAGGCTGGTTTGTGCCACAGATCAAAACAGCAACCTTTACTGGATATACGGGTAATTTTGGATTCTTTACTCCTAAACCTGTTAGCACTGGTGTAGATTTTAAACCCAAAGATTCAGTGCGTACTGTTGCCAATATTTTAACTGAAAATACAACGGCCGCTGCAGATGGTATAATACCAGCATTAGCTAATGGGAAAGTAGTAAGCAAGCTTTTAGCTATGCTTCAGGATGTTGGACAATATGGGCCATCTGCAAATCCCATATATGTTGATAGTGATAAAACGAGCAGTGATTACACACAATGGGGAAGCAGACGAAAGCTTTTCTATGGGTTAGAGCAGATAATTACACGTATAAAATGTAGCCAGAGCACTGAGCTTTCCAGTGGCTATTCTTATTACAATATAAGTACTACTGGATGGAGCTATCCTGGCTGGATATTTACTAAAGATGCTTCCCTTGATGTTGATCTGGACATTGGATTGAATGAATTTATTGGGACATCAGATACTGATGAAACACCTGAAACCGGTGAAAAGGGTCTTGCGGTATTTGTTGATAATCGCCCTCTGAATAATTCAAACCCTGATAGGAACTGGATAAATTTTGACAAGATGTTTAACGGTATTGCTGAATTATTGAGCACTACCGGGACAACTCAGGGTCAGTATTGTATTACCCAGGATCTTATTTCACTGCTTGATAAGATGTTTACAGGTGTAGAACTTGAAGACGAACACCTAACAGCGTTGCGCCATATGCTGGGTGTGTTGCTGTATAAATACGATTATTCAACCAGCACCTGGGTTGTGCCCGCTGATTTAAAGAATCTACTCACTGATAACCTGCCTGGCATTCTGGCATCCTATGCAGGAAATTATAATGATTTACTGTCATTTGTGAATGACATGCTTGCCGATGATGGGTTCCTGGAAGAATTTTTACAGGACTTCAATACCAGTTACACCGCTGAAGAATTATTGCAACAAATATATGATTTACTTGGTGATGAGTTAATTACCAATCCCAATTCAGCGTTATGGTCAAACCTGGGGCAAATACTCACTTTACTGTACATTAACCTTGATGAAGCGGAAAAAGGTGTGTATCAATCACAAAGTGATGGCAGCTTTGACAGGTTTGTTTATCAGACGCCATATAACGGTGATGCTGGTGACTATATATTTAGCCCGGATTTTAATCCATACCAAACACTGGGGTTGATTTTATCAAAATGATACAGCATACAACAGGTTAACGATGGCATGTCGTTAGCCTGTTGTAAGGTTGTTTAATATCTTGTGCGATAGTTATACGTTAAAGATGAAAATATATGAACAGTATATATGAAACATTTCTTAAATACTTTTTCTGTATATGAGGTTTACCATGAGATGTATAACTGCTATAAAGAAAATATATGCTCCAATCATACTGTGTATATTTGTTTCAATGTTAGGTTGCTCTGGTGATTCAACATTTTTTTCACAGCGCAATGATCCTGAGCCCGAATATAGACTTTTTGATCTACTGGATGAATATCCTGCGTTGTATGATGCTGTTTCAAAGTTAGACCAGCATACATTTAATATAATGCTTGCCGATGCGGTAAATGCTGATGTTTCGGCTGTAAAGGAAATTTTGCCCCCAACGACGGATGCTCTTCCCGTTCTGGTTGATACCATTGGATTGTTGCGTCAGATTTTATATAGAATAATGCATCAGGAAGACTATGACTGGCCACAGGATACCTATACCAAGTATACGGAAGATTTATATAGCTTTCTTGATAGTGTAAGTGCAACAAGCCCGGGTGTTTCAAATGAGATAGTTAGCTTATTACGGAAACTCTTAGGCTACATTTACTATGCACATGGAAATGAGATAGAAACAGTAATGAATGATCTTAACAACTTTTTACAGGATACTGAAGGACAAAATTTGCAAAGTGTTTTTCCTGATTTGCAGGAAGGTCTGGGGAAGTTGTTATTGAGAACAAATTCTACAATACAGTATAATGGTGATGATCTGCGTTTGGGAAATGCTGTTGAAGGTGTTGATGCAATACTCTCGGCAGTGAATGATATTGCAACCAAAGATGAGGATGCTCGCGATGCATTATATAATACCATACGTCAGGCAGGCGCACTGTTAACAAGCAAAGTGGGAACCAAGAGTTTTGCACAGATATTACAGGAGCTTTTGATAAATGCTGAAGATTATGCAACTGAAGGTGGTGCGGTATATTCAAGTGATTATAATTATCATTATGATAATGAAGAATTTTATGTAAATACTGAACTTTCCAATGGCTTACGTCAATTCTGGCCTGGTATTATGACATTATTTATTAAAGCCAGGGGTAGCTGGGATACCAGTAGTAAACCCGATTATTCACCCATTTATGATCCTGAAAATGGGGAGTCAGTACTGGAGTACTTAACGCGGAAATTATACAACCTGAAATTGAATTGTGGTATTGATTTAGATAACTATTATATAGAAGATTCTTTAAAACGAATGGTAACATACAATGCCTATGGGCAACCCCGAAGTCAGGCAAGCTATAAAGTATCGTATTTAGACCATCTACTTTTCACGTTGATAGCGTCATATGATTTTGGCTTTAAGACACGTCTTGAAACAGATGAAAATAATAGAAGCGGTGAACCGTATACCAATGCCAGCGGGTATCCTGACTTTGGCTATGAATATTTTCACTGGCATGGTGTGTCTACAGGTGGAATCCTCACTGTAAACGATTGCCTCTATTCATTAACGTCAGGTGAAAAGAATGCAATTGTAGCAGATGTTGGTGCCTATGAACTATCGCTTGATCCAACGCTTCCCAAAGAAGCAGGTAAAGCATATTATACAGCCAGTGGCCGTACAATACAGTGCAATTATATATTTAGAAGTTCATTTGAGTTTACCAGTGAAAATGCCTCAAACTATAAATTCCCTATGGGATACGATTTCCCTTCACTGGCACTGCTTTCGGGATTTTCAGCAGGGGATGTTGGTATACCCAATGGTGGAAAGGCAGGGATAATGCCTGCTCAGGATTTGACAGGTGAAGATGAATCAAACAATGACTATCGCACCTATTATCCTTATGTAGGTAATGGATTGGGCGAACTTAATACCGGGCGCTGGGTCATGGGCTGGATTGCCAGGGCATGCTGGGAAGGTGAGGGTCCGTATTACTATGCTGATCCCAATGCTCCAACCAGAGAGATAGACGGTAAGACTTACTATGTGTATTTCAGACCTGATGGAAGAATATATGCGCTTGTATATAAGCCATCAAGCAATCCGCAGGATTGGGAATATTTTTATCCGGTTGATGGGGGTAATGATGTACGGGATGCTTCAAATACACAGCTGGGGAGCTACTATTTACGTGGAAACCGTTACAGAGCTGTATGGGAAACCGATAAAATTATGCTAAAAGCTGAATGGGCAAACAGTGATGAATTATCACAACCTTTATATTATACATTAAACCGTGTGGTTGGAAGTTCGGGGCTGGATAAATACAGGTTACGAAAAATAAATGGGCCTGAAAATACTTCAGATGATGAAGATGCAGGTTTAACGTCAGGCCTTGTTGCTGGAGGATTGACATTCAGGGAAAAGATACCTGAAAAAAGTTCTTTGCGTGAATGCAGGAGTCAGGAAGAAGCAATGTTCAGGAACTTTCAGTGGCTGATACTTGAAAAGAAGATAGTATTTATTATGCCTATGCGTTCATATATTACAGTTCTTGACTTAAATGGTGATGTTACATTAGATCCGCTGGCTGTTGCAGTGCTTGAAGCCAATGGGATTATTGGGATGAAAAATTTAAAGAAAGGAAATAATGTTGGGTACTGGAATATAAAGGGTAATGAAGGGACTGATGTCATTGGGTGTACTGGAAAAGATAAAGATGGGAATACGGTAAATTATGGCGATTCATATGAATTGGGTGATGGAAGAATCTTTGTGCTGGTGAGAGAGGATGCAGGATATTTACTGGGATTAGCAGGTAGCTATGTAGACCTTAACACAATCTGGGATGAGATTTTAGGTGCGGGTGCTGTAACTCCACCAATACTTGCCCATAATTTGGATCCAATTGCACGCATGGCTTTTATACAACCTTCACTGGTTTCGTCGGATTCTTCAGACATTGGTAATGACAATTCACAAACCTGGCAAAATAGAAGCAAGCTTTTGCCAATTGTGATTGCACTTGCTGGCGATTTACACGAAAAGTCACATTACCAATTGCCGGATAATCCCTATCATCCGGTGAATAAACCTGATGGTGATAGCTGGTATAACTTTAATGGAAATCATAAATATCCATTGAAGCATCTGCGTGATCTTATTTCCATGCTTGATAGTCCCATGGTAAAATACTATAAGCAGCCATATCCTGGAGCAACTAAAGGCTGGTTTGTGCCGCAAATCAACAATCCAGTTGATGCTGGTAAGTTTGCTTTTCTATTACCACAACCAGTTGCTGACCAGTATTATCCTGGTGTTGATTTCAGGCCAAATAGTAATCTCCGTTCAGTTATTCAGGTGTTGTCCGAAAGTGGGTCAAATGCAACCGCAAAAGCTGATGGTCTGCTACCAGCTATTACAAATACTCATCTTGTTAGCCAGTTACTATCGCTTTTGCAAAAAATGGGAAAAGATGAAGGAATATACCAGGATGAAGATAAAACAAGCAACGATTACACAAAATGGGGAGCACGCAGAAAATTCTTTTATGGGTTAGAGCAGATAGTAACCAGGATAAAATGCACTCAAAGTATAGAGTTGCAGCGTGGATATTATAACGTCAGTTACCC
>JARYLT010000112.1 GCA_029907515.1 Spirochaetota bacterium
ACGTTTTAAAGACAGCATTGTAGAGTTTGCGGACAATCCTCGTATGTATTTATTCAACTTACTCTGGTATTTTGCCAACAATCCGGTGCGTGCAGGCAAGGTGAAAAGTCCTTTTGAAAGCTACTTTGGTGGGTCAAGGGCTTACTTTGACAGTAACTATCGCCCCACTATAAATATTACCCTGCATCAATATTTTTTAGAACTGGGTGAAACATTGGAAGAGTGTATTGAGAGATTTTACGCATACGTAAAGGGTGAATTATTGATTTAGTGTTTAAAAATTTATTTTTCAATTTACAGAAAAATTACTTTTGTAAATTATTGTAGGGAATCATATTGGTTATTTTTTGTATGAAACAAGAGCAAACTTATATTGGGTGTACTGGCGATGTTAGATATATTTAAAAAATCGGTTTTAAATATTCATATGGTAGGTATCTGTGGGGTGGGGATGAGTGCTCTTGCTGGCATGCTACTTTCCCTGGGTCATAACGTTTCAGGCTCTGACACAGATATGTATCCACCCATCAGCACTCAGCTTGAAATGTTAAATATAGCTCTTTTTAAAGGATATAGCTCTGACACCATAGAAAAAATACAGCCTGATCTTGTTATTATAGGCAATGCTATCAGCCGTGGTAATCCTGAAGTTGAAGCTGTGCTTAACAAACGAATTCCATATCTTTCAATGGCCGAGAGCCTGTACAATTTTTTTCTTTATAATAAAGAAGTCATTGGTGTAGCTGGTACCCATGGAAAAACAACAACAACTTCGCTTTTGGCATATATTCTGGATATTGCTGGTATGGATCCATCATTTTTTATTGGCGGTATTCCCAAAAATTATGGAAAAAATTATCATGTTGGGAGAGGCAAATATTTTGTCATAGAAGCTGATGAATACGATTCAGCATATTTTGAAAAGATTCCCAAATTTATGGTGTATAGACCAACACACTGTATCATGACGTCACTTGAATTTGATCATGCAGATATATATAAAAATGTTGATGAGATTGCAGTATGGTTTACTCGCCTTAAAAACCTTATTCCTGCCAATGGATGCATTGTGTATAATCGTATGTATCTGCATTTGTGCGCAATTAATGAAAAGCCACTATCGCTTACTAAAAGTTACGGAATGTCAAATGCTGACTGTACTTATCATTATAAGGATGGCATTCTCACAATTTCTATGGATGGAATAACAATACATGCAAAGCCAAAGATTTTTGGCAACTTTAACTATCAGAATATTGCTGCAGCGTCAGCAATGGCTCTGACCCTTGGGGTATCTGAGGGGGCGATAGTTTCTGCTATTGAATCATTTGAAGGAGTAAAACGCAGGCAGGAGATTCTCTATGCCAGTAACTATCTCACAGTTATTGAGGATTTTGCACACCACCCAACAGCAATATACAACATTTTACACGAGGTGTCAGAGCACTATCCCCAATCAAAAATTATTGCAATTTATGAACCACGATCTGCCACAAGCAGACGCAATGTATTTCAGCAGGAACTACCGCTGGCATTTTCTGATGCAGATTGTGTGGTGATGAAACGGCCATACCGTCTGGATAAGGTGCCAGAGCATGAACAGATTAATATTGACAGGGTCATTGATGACATAAAGGGTCAGAGCATTCCAGCTTATGTATTTGATTCTGTTGATGAGATAGTTAATGAAGCATTCAAACAGATTCAGAATAAGCATACAGTTATGGTGGTCATGAGTAATGGGGGATTTGATGGCATATATGATCTTCTGGTTTCTCAGGCACAAAAGCTTTTTGGAAAGTAACAAAGGTAAATAAAAAAATTGTTGACATTTGTTGTATGATTGATGCATGGTTAAAGATGTAAGAAAATTAAACGTTATTTATATGGTAGTGGGTAAACTTAATATAATAGCTATTTTAGTTTGGTGGTGGTGGCGCCAGGATAACATATATCCGGGCGCTTGAGGAAATTAATTTATAATAGGGAAATCCTTAAAGGCTACGGATAATATGTGTTAACCGTAGCCTTTTTATTTGTAGTAAGCAATATTTTTAAAAATTAAATGATTCAAATAGGAGGACACAATGGCAAAGGATTCAACTAAAATACAGTTACCCGAAAAGGAGATGCCACGGCAATGGTATAATATTCTGGCTGATTTACCCAAGTCTATGGACCCGCCTATAAGCCCTGCAACCGGTAAACCGGTAACACCTGATGAATTGCATGCTATTTTCCCCATGGGATTAATAGAACAGGAAGTTAGCCCCAAAAAATATATTGATATCCCGGAAGACATATTGCATATTTATCGTTTGTGGAGACCTTCACCGCTTTTCAGGGCTCGTCGGTTAGAAGCAGCTTTAGGAACCCCTGCCAATATTTATTATAAATATGAAGGTGTTTCGCCTGCGGGAAGCCATAAGCTTAATACAGCAGTTGCTCAGGCGTATTATAATAAACTTGAAGGCATTAAGAAATTAGCCACTGAAACTGGAGCTGGACAGTGGGGTAGTGCTCTGTCACTTGCTGGCAATTTCTTTGGCATTGATGTGCATGTATATATGGTTAGGGTAAGCTATGAACAAAAGCCATACCGTAAGTTTATGATGGAAACATGGGGTGCAACGGTTACACCAAGCCCAAGTAATCTTACTAACAGCGGACGGGAAATATTAAAACAGGATCCGGATAGCCCTGGTAGCTTAGGGATTGCAATCAGTGAGGCAGTGGAAGAAGCTGCAAACAGCAAAGATACCAATTATTCTTTAGGGAGTGTGTTGAATCATGTGTGCCTGCATCAGACAATTATTGGCCTTGAAACATTAAAACAGTTTGAGATGGTTGATGATTATCCTGATGTTGTTATTGGCTGTGTTGGCGGTGGTTCAAACTTTGCTGGCCTTGCATTTCCGTTTGTACGAGATAAAATTAATGGTAAGAATATCGATATCATTGCAGTGGAACCTGCAGCATGCCCTACATTAACAAAAGGCATGTATACGTATGATTATGGTGATGTCGCAAAACTTACGCCAATTATGCCAATGTATACATTAGGTCACTCATTTATCCCCCCATCAATCCATGCTGGCGGATTGCGATACCATGGTATGTCACCACTGGTAAGTTTCTTGTATCATGAAGGACTAATATCTGCAATGGCATTGCATCAAAAGGAATGCTTTGAAGCTGCAATTTTATTCTCAAAGACTGAGGGGATTATCCCTGCGCCTGAATCATCTCATGCTATCAGGGCTGCTATCATTGAAGCACAGAAAGCAAAAGATGAAGGCAAGCAGAAAACTATTGTGTTCAATTTAAGTGGTCACGGGCATTTTGACCTGGCATCGTATGACAAGTTTTTATCAGGTGAGCTCGATGATTACGAATATCCCAAAGAATTAATTGATAAAGCTTTGCACGATTTGCCAAAAGTTGGTAAATAATATTCTTAGAGGGGCGCATTACCGTGCGCCCCAACATTATACAATATGAAAAGAATACTTTTCATCCTGCTTTTTATTATCAGCTGTTCCCAAAAATATACGGATTACACACCATTTACTGTACAGCTAATCTATGACCAATCACACAATAATGTGTGGGGGTTGTGGGATCATGGTTATTGCGGATATTCGCATATTGCTGGTATTCTAAAACAGCATGGAATTCCTGCTTCAGTTAATTTGAAAAAACTTGATGAGTGTATATCTTCGCTGCCTTCCATGGAATACAGCAATGCAATACTGATGCTATCGGTTGCTAAATATCAGCGGTTTGATGATCGTGAAATTGATGCCGTCAGCAATTTTGTTAATACTGGGGGTCTTCTTTTTGTCATTGCTGAACATGATAATATGTATAATAGTGCAACGTTTTTAAATGCAGTAACGCAAAAAATGGGTATCACAATAAACAGCGATGCCGCCGGGAAAGACAATGATGCTTTCCAATCGCTTGATGATTTGAATAACAGGGCTTATTCAAAAAAATTTAAACTAAAAAATGTTTTGCACATGCTTTCAGCTTCGCTATTGGGAACTGCTGATTCCTTTGAGGTGTTATTGCGTGATGATGAAACAGATAATATTATTGCTGGTGGATGCAGGTATGGCAAAGGTAAAATGATTGTGGTGGGTGATAGCGAGATGTTCTGGAATGGCGATGGCAAGGTTGGAATACATGCTGGCGATAACAATGCTTTTTTTAAACACTGCCTTGAGTGGCTTCTGGAAAAGCATCTGGCTCATACCGTGCAGCATGCTGCAACTGTATCGTGTTTTGATGCTGAAAACTCATATATTGCTATTGACAAATCGCCATCGGGTGTAGAGTATTTTATCAATGCACTCACAAAACTAAACCCCTCACTACTGCATGATGATTCAATTAATATAATAGTCATTCCCATGCCCAATTGTGGTATTAACAACACAAAACGAAATATTATTTTTATTGAACCGTATCAAAAACTTGTGCCATCAACGGTGTGGGGCAAGCGCCTTATCGCACTTGGTGCAGTAAATACTAAGGTTTATTCGATTTTAGGCGATAGTAACTGTGAAATACTTCCCTGCCTTATAACTGATGGCGATAGTAACTTTTTTGATGTTGTGATTTCCTATAATAAAAAGAGGTTTTATTTTCACAGGCTTGCAGGAATTATAAAAAAAGGAAATGGTGGTGTCATTGCGCAGATACCGTCATCACTGTGGGGTGAGGTAAGCCATCCTGGTCTGGAAGTTCTTAATGATGGCATTCCATTATATCAGCCAAACGATTATGAAACAGCTGGCTTTGTGTATGCAGATAAAAATCTTTTAGTGGTTGGAGACGCTGATGCTATCGCCAATCAAAACCGCGATACCGAAACATTCAAAGAGATGCTTGCCATGGTTACGCGCTGGATAAAGACGGGAAACATTGAATAACGTTTATCACTTTTTATCTTGATGGTTAGAATGCTTTATCTTAGTTGTTGGTTTGGTGTTATAATATTATTTACTAAGGGGACGTTATGAAAACAATTAAAATTATGCCATGCCTTGACATGAAGGAAGGAAGGGTTGTCAAGGGTGTTAATTTTATCAATATTAAAGATGCAGGTGACCCTGTTGAAAATGCTGCGTTCTATCAAGAAGAAGGCGCTGATGAACTGGCAATGCTTGATATTGCTGCTACCGTTGAAAATCGCAAAACTCGTCTGGAATGGGTCAAAAATGTTGCAAAAGCTATCAGCATACCTTTGACGGTTGGTGGTGGCATTGGCAGTATAGAGGATATTGAGCTGGTGCTTGAAGCTGGTGCATCAAAAGTATCAATGAACAGTGCTGCAGTCAAAAATCCCAACCTGATTGATGAGGCTGTAAAACGGTTTGGCTCTGACACCATAACTATTGCCATTGATGGTAAAAGAAATGATAAGCTTCCATCGGGTTTTGAGGTGGTTGTTGCCGGAGGAACCAGATCCACGGGTAAAGATGCTGTTATGTGGGCTGTTGAATGCCAGAAACGTGGTGCTGGTGTACTTCTTCCCACAAGCATGGATGGGGATGGCACATTAAAAGGATATGATATACCATTTACCAGGGCAATTGCTGATGCTGTAACTATTCCTGTGGTTGCATCAGGTGGTGCTGGTACACTGGAACATTTCTATGAAGCAGTGGTGGAAGGAAAAGCAGAAGTTTTGCTTGCTGCGTCAGTATTTCATTTCAGGACATTTACAGTAAAGCAGGTTAAGGAATATCTAAAAAATAGAGGTATTGCTGTTAATCTATAAATTTTAATGAGCGGGTGATGGGAATCGAACCCACGCTATCAGCTTGGAAGGCTGAAGTTCTACCATTGAACTACACCCGCGTATATTGACGACAGATTTTAGCAAAAGCCACTTTTTGTCAATAAATAAATAAACCTTTCAGGCAACGATGGCGGTAACTATCGCCAAATAAAAATAAAAAAATACTTGTAAAACAATCTTTATAATTTTATAATACCATTATAGTAAAAAATCAAAAAAATATTTTATTTTTGATTATTTTATATATAGCTATTGCGTTTTGTGCATTCATAATAAATTTTCAAAAAGAGGGAAATCCATGGAAACAACATTCTATTCATTAGCTACTAAGGCTAGTTTTAACAAGGCTTTAAATCACTTCTTTAGCGTCAATGACGTTGTTGATGAGGTTGAGGGGGGTAGAAATTTTGCTGATGTGGTAAACATCATGCTTTCTGAAGGGGATTTGATGGTGGATCAGGTATTGCCCATGGTTGGGGCTATTTTGCGTGATAAATACCAGTATACGTTTGATTCATATAATGTGCCGGTAACCATGAATGATTTCAGCAAAATAGTTGAAGAAACATCTAAATGGACAGCCCTTGATATTGTCATTGTATATTTCAATGTCAATGGTGAGCCAATCCTTATTAATCCTAAAAATGCAGCCCACTGGGAAAGGGTTCGTGAAATTGTCCGCGATCAGCTTATGGTCATTTATACAAAGAAGAAAAAAGAAGCAAACCCAAAGGTTGAAAATGAAGCCATAAATGCTATTGAAGAGATGATTGCTGGAAAGGATGTGTTTATCAATAAAGAATTTATCGATGAAACGGTTGCTGTTAAAGAAGTGAAAAAGCCAACTCCAGCTGCCGTGGCAGCTGCCGGCAAAAAGAATATGACGCCAAAATACGCTGTTACTGTTACCAATGAACTTTTCCACAATGGTAATGTTGAAGCGTGGAAGCGTATAATTGAAAGCTTCAAGGTTTCACATCCTGACCTGGATGTGTTGATCTTCCATGAGGGTGAAAAAATCAATGATATTAACTCACTGTTTAAGTGGGGGAAAGTAAAACATGGTGATCCCATATTCTTCCAGGTAGTTGGGGAAAATATTCGGGATGTGTCTAAATTACAGAAGTACCTGTTTGAAGGTGCATCGCCACGGTTTGAACAGTTCTTGAAGATAGCTGTTGGGAAAGTATTAAATCTTTTCTAATACCATATGAAACAAATTAAAAAGAGAGGGTAGTATGGAAAATATAGTTTTTTTCAATAAAGATTTTACCGGTGTTGATGATAAGCAATACAAGAAGTTAGGTATCAGAGGCCGCAGGGCTGTTGATTTAGCAAAAATGGGATTACCCATAGCTCCGGGATTTATCATAGATGCTGATTTAACCATGAAATTACCAAAGGTTAATGTAAAGCAATTGATTAAGACCTTTATTGATAAAATAGAAAAAGACATGAAAAAAGGATATGGCGATAGTGATAAGCCATTGCTTTTGAAGGTGGTGTTAAGCTCAGATTTAAATGTCCCATTTTTCCCGTCTATTCACAATGTTGGTTTAAATGATAAGGTTGTTACAGGTTTTGCTAAATTTACTGGTGAAGACTTTGCCTGGGGTGAATACAGATTTTTACTTCGCAGCATTGCTTCAAAAATTTACGGGATTGATGAAAAAGAACTTGATGAACTTGAAGGCAAACTTCCCAAAAATGCTAAAGCTAAAGAATATAAAGAAGTGGTGGCGAAATATAAAAAATTTCTGGGCGACAAATTCAGTGAAGATGTGTATGACCAGTTGGGTCTAATTCTTAAAGGTGCTGCTGCACGGTATTGTGACTCGGATATTGATGTTGACAACTCACTGTCAATTATGATTCAGGCAATGGTATATGGTAACTTTGGCCAGAATTCCTTTGCAGGAAATTATTTTACCCGCAATATCATTACCGGTGATGCACTCATTCAGGGCGAATTTTTGCAGAATGAGTTTGATGTTGACAGGGGTGCTCCAAAGGATATTTCTAAAATTGATAAAAAATATTACGACAAGTTAGTTGAGATAGCTAAGAAAGTGGAAGATAACTTTAAAGAAATACGTAACATAAAATTTACCATTGAAGAAGGTAATTTCTGGCTTATTGAGCAGCGCGAAGTTGATGAAAAGTCAACACAGGCACATATCAAGACATTGCTTGACCTGCATACCCGTAAAGTGGTAACACCTGAATTTTTAATTGAATCCATAAAACCAAGCCAGCTTAACGAACTGTTGCACCCGGTGATTGATCCGCGTACAACTAAAAATGTGAAATCTATAAAAGGTGGGATAGCTGGTTCAACTGGTGCAGCTATTGGTAGGGTATTCTTTTCAACCGATAGACTGCTTGAAGAATATAAACGTGCGGTGATGCATGGTGGTGACACTAATCTTATACTGGTTATGCCAGCAACTTATGCTGAGGATGTTAAGGCAATTGAGGTTGCACGTGGTGTTATAACATCAGAAGGTGGTTTTTCATCTCATGCTCCTGTTGTTGCACGAAGCCTGGGTAAAGTTGCTATGGTACAGCCTGAGATGAAGATCAGGGGTAACTCATTTACACTGGCAGGTAAAACCATAAAAGAGGGCGATTATGTTTCAATAAATGTGCCGTATTATGAGCCCCCTACAATTTATCTGGATAAGGTAGGTTTGATAGAACCAGATTTTGAAAAGAATGGGTTAACAGACTTTTTAACAATAGTACAGAAATTCATTAAAGATTTTGATGTGCGTGCCAATGCTGACCAACCACGTGATGCCAAAGTGGCAAAGATGTTCTTTGCTGATGGTATAGGTTTATGCCGCACTGAACATATGTTCTTTAATGAAAAGCGCATCATGAAGTTCAGAGAGATGATATTATCAGAAACTGAAGCTGAACGGCGGAAAGCGCTGGATGACCTCAAACCCATGCAGAGGGGTGACTTCTATGAATTGTTTAAGATAATGCAGGGTCATCCTGTAACCATACGGTTGCTTGATGCTCCATTGCATGAATTCCTGCCCAGAACAGAAGACAGTATGAAAGAGTTTATACAGTACATGAAATCGCGTAAAAAAGGAATGTCAGATGCTGAAATACGTGCGCGATGTGAAGAACTATCTGAAATGAATCCAATGCTTGGACACCGGGGTTGCCGAGTTGCTATCACATATCCTGAAATTTACGAAATGCAGTGCAGGGCAATTTTTGAAGCTGCATGTATGCTGAAGAAAGAAGGCATCAATGTTGTCCCTGAGATAATGATTCCTATCGTCATGACCGAGACAGAAATCAAGTTTATTAAGAATGGCAAGAAGATTGAAGGGAAAACGGTAAAAGGTATTCGCGACATTAAGGATGAGGTCGTTGAGGAATATGGTATTGATGATTTAGAGTATGAGGTTGGTACAATGATTGAATTACCCGCTGCGGCGGTTGGTGCTGGCAGAATTGCACAGTATGCTGAGTTCTTTAGTTTTGGTACCAATGACCTTACACAGACTACGTATGGATTATCGCGAGATGACATTAATTCATTCTTCCCAAGCTATTCACTGTATGACCTTATTCCCAATAACCCATTTAAGGTTCTGGGAAGAGAAGTGAAAGAACTTATAGAAATAGCTGCAACACGCGGTAAGCTCACTCGTCCTGATATAACCATGGGGCTGTGTGGAGAACATGGTGCTGATCCTGATAACATCGAATTCTGTATGAATGTGGGATTGAATTATGTATCGTGCTCACCATATGCAATCCCACTATCTAAGTTGGCGATAGCTCAGTTGAATATAAAACAGGCAAAGAGTAAATAATACAGTGATGATGTCTTATCAGTAACTATCGCCCAGATGATTGTAAAACCATTAAGGCTGCTTACACAAAAGCAGCCTTGTTATTTTCCGCAAACTTTGCATGCAGGATTTTGTTCCAGTGAAATAGATGAAAACCGCATGGCAAGTCCATCAAAAAGGAGAAGTTTTCCTGCAGTCACAGTGCCAAGCCCAGTAACTGACTTTATTGCTTCCATTGCCTGCAGGGTGCCCATGACACCGGGGGTAACGCCAACAATAGGAATGGGCTTTTTATTGCTTTTTTTAGGAAGAAAACATGATAGGCATGGCGTTTGATGAGGAATAACGACAGTAAGCTGGCCGCTGAAACCTTCTACGCCTGCGTGTATCAGTGGTTTGTGCAACTGGACGCACGCTTTATTGAGTATATGCCGCGTTTCAAAATTATCAAGGCAATCCAGAATTATGTGTGAGTTTTCAATCAATGCCTGAATATTTCGTGTAGTAATTTTTGTATTTTTTATTTTAACCTGAATATAAGGATTTGCCTGTGTTAATGTTGCATACGCTGAGTCAGCTTTGTGCATGCCCATTCGTGTATGATTGTGGAGTATCTGTCGGTTAAGATTTGATAGTGAAATGGTATCAAAATCGCAGATTGTAATTTTGCCAAAACCCGCAACGGCGCAGTATAATGCAGCAGGGCTTGCAAGACCCCCGGCACCGGCTATAAAAAGGTGAGTATTCTTGATTTTTTCCTGTGCTTCTTTTCCCCAGCCTTTAATAATGAGTTGACGTTGATAGAGTTCAAGTTCTTCCTGTGATAGCATGGTTGTTTCCTGAATCGAACTGTAAAGATTGGTCAACGTAATATATTAAATTAATCTAATTATAATAGTATTATTGTTGAGTACATACTGGTTGAGAAAAAGTCAACGCAAATTATAAATATTTATTAATTTTAATTATGGTTTTGAAAGCATTAAAGTTATCAATTAAATAATAATTAATATACTTCTATTATCTTTTCATGTAGTTTATATTATCTGGTATATCATTGGCTTTAATTATTGGTAATGTCCCATAGAGTGTGTAAAAATGCTTGTAAAGAAGCATTGTACTCCTACCAGATAATAAAAACTCAACC
>JARYLT010000113.1 GCA_029907515.1 Spirochaetota bacterium
GTGACATTCCAGCAGCAGCACTGAGTGTGATTGCTACAGGAAACTGCTGAATAAAAAATACATATTCGCCACCCAGGAAACCCTGAATTTGCATATATTCAGTTTCATTAATGGTGTTTGGATCTTCCGTAGTAGATGAATATGTTTGTCTGAAAAATATATTTATGTCATCTCTAATACTTGTTGCAATTTTCAGTCCAAAGCCGCTCTGCGACTTTGCGTCACCTGTATTATTGATCATGAGCAATCCATCAACATATACATTAGCCATTGCTATTGTTGTACTGGAAAGCACGGTAATTATCATAACAATTATTTTTTTCACAGTAACCTCCATTGAATCATGGCTCCTATTACATCAAAAGTGCTTACATAGTAACTATCGCCCAATTTTAATTGTTTCTAAGTATATACTTATGAATATGTTTATGTCAATATAAAAAAATTGAAATTCTGCAATTCTTTTAATGTATGGTGATTTCATTGGTAAAATATAGTTTGTTTATTACTAAAAAAAAGACTTGCAGTAGTACAATGTTTGAGAATAATTTAATAAAACACTCTTTTTGTTCGAAATTATAAATAAAGCTTAGATACGACAAGGTTTGGGTTTTAATGAAAAACAGAATACTGGGCATATTGTTTTGTTTTATTTGCATTCACGCTGTTTCGGTTGCATTTGCTGAGCAGCCTGATAGTATCACTGCAATTATAAATGAAGAGCAAAATAAAGAATATTCAGATGCATTGCAGCAGATGCTGCAGTTTATAGATAATTTATATGATAATCTGCAAAGACGGGTGAAGAATGGTGAAAAGATAGTAATATTTTTTGACCCCGCACATGGCATAGATGATGATGGCAAATGGGAAGGCGAAAAAACAGGAAGACTAAGCTGTACAGGGTTGCCTGAGGAATATTATTCTCTTTCACTTTCACGCCAGCTATACAGTCTTTTAAAGAAAAATCCATATATTCAGGTGGTAAGCACACAGGATTATATTGATGCCCTTGAAGGAAAGACTGATACGTATAACAACATCACCTTCAGGGAAACAGTGGAACTGGCAAAAAATGCCAATGCTGTACTTGTTATTTCTGAACATCTTAATAATACAGCATCAATATTCAAAGCGTATGGGCTTGCAAATGTAAAAGGCATACATATTACGTACAGTAACGGGAAAGCCTACCTTACTCATATACGGGAAGAGCATAAAGGGTTTTTAACGCTGTATAATAAGTTTGATGCCAGTGGTTTTTCGTACAGGGTTGCAAGCAACGTTAAGGAAAAACTTTTGGCTTATAATTTGCGTGTTAACAGCTGGAATTATGGCACCGTAGCGGATGACCGGTTTACGTATTTTGTCAATTACCCCATATCTGTTATCTTTGAATCCGGTTTTATTTCAAACCCGGATGATGAAAAAATTTTAAGTAACCCTGAGTATCAAAAACTCATTGCACAAGCACATTATGATGCAATTCTTGAAACCATTGCTAATGTCTTTGGCATTGATATTTCTGGTTTCTGGGGACCACGGATTGTTGACACTGCTGATCCATCACGGAATTTGCTGTTACTTAAATTATCCCGAATTGCCTGTTATTACATTTCCCATAATGATACTGCCAAAGGTGTACATGTATTATCGTTGTTACTGAAAGAGTGTGATCCAGCAAAGGATGCTCCAATTATAGAAAATATACAGGACATGAAATACCGTATTGAACGTTCAAAGGAGTTGTATACTAAAGCTTTAGCTCTGAAAAGAAAGGGTAAAATGAAACGTGCACGGTATACTATGCGAAAAGCGATAAGCCTGATAAGCAGATCACCTGTTTTTTATGAATTGCGCAAAGCATATCGTGCTGAATATAAAGGGTTAACAGAAGTAATTGAAAAAAAATCAATTGCGCCCAGGTTTAAAGCTCCTGATACAATGGTTAATCCTTTAGCTTCTGGCATTACCAAACCAGTGTTGGTAGTGATTGAAAAAAATATGACTCCCCAGGAAGCTATATTCAATGCTTTACAGTGCGATGAAGCACTGTTAAAAAAAATTTCAAGCCAGTTTGTACAAACAAAGATTAAGGTTGGGAAAAAAAGATTTGAAAAACCCACGCAAGAAGGTATATACATAGTACAGCTTGCAGCAAAAGGCAATGTTAAAAGTGTTAAGCGTGTTGCAATTGCAAAGCTTGACCCATGTAAGTATCAAAATCAAATGTATTTGAAAAACTCGTATTGTGTGCCAAAAGAAAGAAATAAATATTTGTAAGCATGGCAACTGGTATGGTAAGCCTTACCACTTCTTTGGCGATTATCTGTATCATACATTTAATGCAAAAATCCTGAAACTTTCTATTAATGCACATTTGGGCTGTCCAAATCGTGATGGTACCGTTGGCAGTGGAGGATGCATTTTTTGCTCTGAAGGATCGGCATCACCAACTGCAACAGGGACTACATCAATTCATCAGCAGATGCAGGCCGCCGTTGATGGATTTAATCGTGGCATGTATACTCCGCGATATATTGCATATTTTCAAGCTTTTACCAATACGTATGCTACAGTTGATGTTTTAAAAAAGCTCTATGATACTGCTTTAGCATTTCCCAATGTTGTGGGGCTTATGATTGGCACTCGCCCTGATTGTCTGCCCAATGATGTGCTGGATTTGATAGCCAGCTATAAAAAAGAAAATTTTGAGTTATGGCTTGAGATTGGCATGCAGAGCATGCATGATAAAAGTTTACAATTTTTACAGCGTGGTCACACCCATGCTCAAACAGTGGATGCAATCACAAGAGCATCACAGCGTGGCATCCCGGTGTGTGTTCATGTTATACTGGGCATACCTGGCGAAAGCTGGGATGATATGATGGCAACAGCAACTGAAATTAGCAGGCTACAGGTACAGGGTGTTAAGATACATCATCTTCATGTTATAAAAAATACCCCACTTGAAGTATTGTATATGAGCGGCAAGGTCCCATTATTATCATTTAAACAGTATGTATCATATGTGTGTGACTTTATTGAACGCCTGCCAGGTGATATCATCATTCACCGGCTGCTTGGTGATCAGCCCAAAGATATGTTAATTGCCCCGGCATGGGGATTGCACAAGGGGACAGTGCTGAAAGCCATTGAAGATGAATTGCTGCGGCGTGGTACCTATCAGGGATTTTTGTGCGATAGTAACTGATATTTTTATGGTTGCTTTTTAACTGGAGCTTGTTGTATTCAATATTTAAATTTTATTCTCTAAGGGAGTAAACACTATGAATCTGCGTCCTGACACCTATGCTCGTTCAACACTGGAACGGTATACTGGATCTTCAATCGATGATTTTGGTGAATATATCATTTTATGCAATTTTCAGCGGTACATTGATGATTTTGCATCCATGACAGGTGCAAAAGTCAGTGCTGGCTACTGGAGCTGTGCACATAGTCGTGAACGCAACATATCCATTATAAATTTTGGTGTTGGTTCACCATCGGCAGGCATCGTTGTTCATTGTCTGTCATATCTGGATAAAATACAGACAGTGCTCATGCTGGGAATGTGTGGTGGTATTGATGATAACCTGCAGGTTGGCGATTTTTTAATCCCCACAGCTAGTGTACGGGATGAAGGCACAAGTATTCATTATATACCAAAAGATGTTCCTGCACAGCCAGGTTTCTGGATTAACAGAATCTGTGAAAAGGTTATAACAAAAGAAACAGGTGTGGCACCCAAAACTGGCATAATGCTTACCACCGATTACCGCATGTGGGAATTTGATAATGAATTTATTGATTATATCTTAAAACACAGGATTTTAGCAATAGATATGGAGATAGCTACCTTATTTGCAGTAGCATATGCAATGAATGTTCCTATTGGAGCTATCATGCTCATTTCTGATCTGCCATTAAAAAAAGGTGGCATCAAAAGCAAAGAGAGCGCAAGTTTAATATTCAATGCTTTTACCCAGAAACATTTACAATTGGGTATAAAAGTAATTGAGAATATTCAGGAAAAAAGTGGTGAAGGTATTACCAGATTACGAAGTGAGTGGTAATTAATTCCTTGACTGATGTATGATTATCGTATTATATTTTTTACCATGATTAAAAGAAATATTTTTTTTATTACTTTTTTCTTATTTATCTTTGGGTGTGCCAGTACATCTATACCTGTTACAAAAACATATGAAGATGCAGCAAATGTTTTAGCCAATCAATTAAAGCCGGAGCTGTATAATTTATCTGAACACAAAAATATAAAGATTGCCATACTGCCATTTGGTGGTCCAAAAGGCAAACCTACACCTTTTGGTAAAAAAATGGCAACATTATTGCAATCAAAGTTGTTTTCGCAAAACTGGAATTTAATTGAACGTGATCAAATAGACAAACTAATTAACGAAAAAAATCTATCTGCAACTGGTATTGTCGAAGATAAAGATTATATGAGTACAGGATCAATAGCAGGAGCTGATTTTATTATTGTGGGTACTACATATTATGGAAAAAAAGCATTAATAACTGCCAGGATTATAAATGTACATACTGGTTCAATTGATGGTATTGCACAGGTATATCTTACGTTTTCAAAATTAAAATAAGGAGGTTTTATGCCAGCATTGAAAATTACAGCCAATGGCAATCCCGTGACTCTTGAAGGCCAGATGCCATCAGTTGGAGATAAAGCTCTGGATTTTACAGTACTTGATATTAATTTTGCACCTGTTTCTCTGCTAAACTTTAAAGGTAACATTATTATAATCAGCGCTGTGCCTTCACTTGATACCTCAGTGTGTCAGTTGCAGACAACAAGATTCAATCAGGAAGCAGCTTCATTGGATGCTATGGTTCTGACCATAAGCATGGATTTGCCATTTGCCCAGAAACGCTTTTGTGAATCTTTCAATATACATAATATTAAAACGTTATCCGACTTTAAAGATAAAAGTTTCAGTTTAAGTTATGGCGTTTATATACGGGAATTGGGATTAATTGCCCGTTCCGTGTGGATAATTGACAAAGCAGGTACCATTGCATATCGTCAGATTGTTCCTGATATCACTCAGGAACCAGATTATGATGATGTATTGAAAGCTGCCAGAGCGTTGGGTGCATAAATTAATTTGAAAATAAAAGGGGCTATGTAAAGAGCCCCTTTTATTGTTTATTTATGGCACCAACGTCATTATGAATTTTGCATTGCGCTGTATTATTTCACTGTCAATATAATCGTTGTGGTACTTCATGCCAACATACAACAGTGTTTGATCGCAATAGTATGGGCTGGCAGTGTGGCCACTGGTGCCAGTGGGAATAACCGTTAATGATTCATTAAGATTGTGCATGGGGAATATGTGTCGCTGTGATGCACCATCAGTTATTACAAAGGGATTGTTAAGTTTATAGGAATATGGGCACACCGTATGGAAACTTCCACCAACGGGGTATGGGCCGCGATTATATCCAAACAACCAGTCTAAAAGCTTTACTTCGCCCAGCGGGTGTTTTAATATCAGTTTGTGAGCTTTTCCCCATTTCCATTTTTCAGGATTACTGTCAAAATCATCATCAAGCAAATCTACCGCATCTTTAAGTGATCGGGCAATAATATCATTGAAAGATTCTTTTGCTGGTGTTGATATATCGTCACACCATATAGAACCCTTATGTACGCGTATGGTATCAATAAAAAGATTTACCAGAACCCTTTCTTTTGCAAGTTCTTCGTAAAGCTCATCGCCTAACTCATCATGGAAGATATTATATGAAAGCTTAATGTAAAATGTATCAAATAGTGTGGCAGCACTGCTGTCAACAGTATAACTACCATCCCAATCTTTCAGTATTGTGTAAATATCTTTCAACGATTCTTTCAATGAACTATCGCCCTCTATTATTTGTAACAGTAATGGTTTCCATATAATAGCCAGTTCTGATACCTGATCGGTTTGAATTGCTTTGAAATCATTAACTGATAATTTGACTTTTTGCTGTAACAGTTTGGTGATGCGATTATAGCGCCATGGCATCTCAAACCAGTAGCTGATATAATAGGGATACTGTTCCATCACTGTTTTATTGTTTGCTGATGCAACAAATCCGTCTTTGGGATTGTACACATGTGGCTGCTGCTCAAACGGAACAATGCCTTTCCAGTCATATGCGTCTGTCCATCCAGGATTGACCATCATGGGATTTCCTTTTCGTATGGGAATGCCAGCAGCACAGTACAAACCTATGTTGCCTGAAGTATCAGCATACACAATATTCTGGCTTACAGAGCGGAAGTGACGAATGGCACTGGTAAAATCGTTCCAGTTTTTTGCGCGGTTGAGCATATACACTGTCAGTAATTCATTGCTTGGCTCATTGCCCATCCAGCGCATGGATATCACATCATCCATTTTCTTGAAATCCGTAATCACAGGGCCACGGTGAGTAAAAAGAATTTCTTTTGAAACAGTTTCACCGCCTTTGATTTTTATGTCTTCTTTTACTACAGTGAAGTTTTTCCATTGCCCGTTAAACTGGTATTGCATTTTGTTATTGGGGTTTACCTTCTCTAAGTAAAAATCCATATCATCAACCATAACGTTGGTCATCCCCCATGCTATATGTTCATTATGCCCACATACAATGCTTGGTTCCCCGGGTATTGCAACGCCGGTAACATTGAGTTTACCTTCAACCACCTGATGCATCTGGTACCAGATACCAGGTATGAACAAACCTAAGTGCATGTCGTTAGCTAATATTGGCTTGCTGGTAATACTTTTTTTGCCTGCTACCGCCCAGTTATTGCTTGCGGAAAAAATGCCGGCACCTATCTCAATGAGCTTTTGTGATGCGTTAAGAATTGTGTTCGATAGTTCCGGTAAGTGCCTTGCCTTAGCAAATGATGGGTAAATGACATCAGTGATATACTTAACATCCGGTGTTAAAGCTTTTGCATGAATCTGGTCAACTTTTTTCCATATTTTATGAAGCACTGTTTCAGTAGTCCATGGCATGGTAAGATCCCAAGCCATATACCCAATTAAATTGACCGAATCTTCGACCTTCCAGTTTTCAGGCTTATATCCTAAAATCTTGAATTCAAGTGGAAGGTTCTCTGCATGAAGTTCTAAGTACTGATTCACGCCATCAGCAAATGCTTGCAGATGAGAAATGACCGTTGGATCTGTATGGGCAATTACATAGTTTGATTTTTTTGTAATCTGCAAAGCGCGCATTAAAATATCAGTATCCACCAGATCTTTGCCAAAAATCTCGGATAGTCTACCTGTGGTGACACGGCGCAGTAAATCCATCTGCCACATCCTGTCCTGTGCCATGACAAAGCCAGTTGCCAGGTACAGGTCTTTTTCATTTTTTGCAAAGATGTGTGGTATGCCATATTCATCACGGTACACGTTTACAGCTTGCAACAAACCTTTAAGCTGTAGTGTACCTGAATACTGGGGCAGACCAGATTTTGCCAGATTATTAACATATAAAAATACAGCAACTGCCAGAACCAGTATCAGGATAATTAAACCAATGATTACTTTTTTCCCCCTGTTCATTGTTAAACCTCCATAACGTATTTATGTTATTATATAACAATGCATCATAAAAAGTAAAGAAATTATTCCAAAAGATTGTACTGCTAAATGTTAGATAATACAATATATAAAATTATTTTATTTGACATAATATTTGGATGTGATATAGATTCAGTAATTGTTTCTATATGTATATTCATGTAGTTTATATAAAAAATGGAATGCATTTCCCAGCTAAGATAATAAGCGATAAACCTTGTTTTAGAAAAAATATTTTTAAAAGGTATTTGCTAAATTATAAGAAGTAATACTATATAAATAAAATACTTTGGGAGGATAATATATGCAGTTTGAAACAACAACATGCATCACAAAAGTACATCGTGAATTATTAACGTACTATGCTGATATATTCAACATTTCAGTAACTGATTTGATTACGTCATTAATACATTATGCTGCATTATGTAACAAGCGAAATCCTAAAACTTTTAAAGGCATACAATATAGAAAACGATACAAGGATGAATGGGAAAGAATCCACCTATATGTACGATACCAGGAATATGAATTTTTGCTGGATATGAAGAAGATGTGGAAGATGAGCGTGGCGCTTTTAATTGAGTATTGTATTGAAAATGTATTGGAAGAATTTGTAAAAAGGCTATTACAGGAAGATGATACATATAGTTATCGGTTTACAAATTATACATTTAAGTTTGAAAAGATATATGGATTCCAGAGTTATCAAATAATATGGGGATTGCCACCAGAGATAATGGAAAAAACATAAGCTCAATCCCATTTATTTGAGATAATTATAGTAGCATAATACAACCGATAAAATTCTGCATTGTAGCAGAGTAAGACAGTGCATGGTAATATATGTTGATGCATGACATTTTTTTATTGGAGGCCCACATGAATAATCCTGAATTAATCCTCAAACACAAAAATATTAAACTTCCAGCTATCAATCAATTAGGAATTCTTGTTCCAGATATACATGAAGCTGTCACAAACTACACACATGTATTAGGAATTAGTCCCTGGTTCAGGTCAAAGATTGTAGCGCATGAAGTTTTCTACCGTGGTAAACCGATAACTATTGATGTTGATATCGTTCTTGCATTTCATAAAGGGATTGAGGTTGAGCTTATAGCCCTTAAAGGCGGCGATGAGTGCATATACACAAATCTCATTACCACAACAGGTGGAGGTTTGCATCACGTTGGATCGCTGGTGCTGTCGTATGATCAGGGGATGAAACGGGTCCATGAGGCAGGTATTGAGGTTATCCAATCAGGTGTAATAGTTACACAGGGTGGTGCTGTTACGCGTTATGCGTATTTGGATACGGTGAAGCAATGTGGTATTATCACTGAACTTATTGAAACCAGGTTGTATGGCATACTGGTACCACAAAACAGGTTTTTTATGGAAATAGGCTGCCTGACCGGTGATGTGGAAAAAATTAACGGCTAACAGTGGGCGATAGTTCATGCTAAAAGCTTTCTGCTAAACATAACACTGCAAGTGCAATATATTCCCGCACCGCTTTCGTTGAATTGGCAAAACTTGAAAATTGCGGCAAAAAGCTGTACATGGTATACCGCATATCAAGTTTGGAATCACACAACACTGGTGTAACTGATACTGATGATTTGCCAAAAAGTTTATAGGCACGTGGCATGTGATACGCGGATGTTACCAGTGCAATTGATCTATAATTTTTTCTTTCACATATTTTAATAACATTTAAAGCATTGTCATCGGTATCTCTGCTCTGGCTTTCGATGATGATATCTTGCTTTTTTACATTCAATCGTTGTAATACAGAGTACATTGTATAGCTTTCCGGTATGTTGCCACCGGCTGAACCCCCCGACAGTATGATTGGTTTTCCTGTAGTGGTATACAGAAAATAACCAGCCAGTAGCCTGTTTACTGAATCTTCTTTGAAATTTCCATTTTCATACACGCCACCACCCAGGATAACAATAGCATCTATAGTGTTTATAGGGTTTAATTCATTTTGGGTGCCGCTGGTGATATTAATCTTGTGGACATGGATACCGGGGACTATCGTGTATGCCTGTTTTTCAAGATGGTAGAATAGAATATCTTTCACAGGTTCAATTGATAGTGCATAGAGTAGCAACGCACATAGTAGCGACAGTATGGTAATGCTTTTGCGTTTTACCCACACCCCGATGATAATAAACATAATAATAAAAATACCTGGTGGCAACATTGCACTGGTGATGAGCTTCTTTAAAAAAAACATGGTGACTCTCCCGGTTACTATCGCCCAAAATTATTACACATTCTTTTGATGTAAAGCACTATACTGCAAAATATTTTATGATTTTATAAAAATTATAATGATGATACCTATTTATAATCTTGATTAGTTTGCTTTTTATTATTATTTTGTGATAACATCCCATGATATTTTTTAAAGGCAAAATAGCTTTGTAGATTAAGTAGTATGTTTTTTTAAATGGGAATTTTAAATAGGTAATACTTTACTTTACTAAACATAACTATATAATGAATAAAAAATTTTATCTAAATATGCTCGTAAAATTTAACATGGCCGTAACATAGCTGCAACCTTTTCTATTGAATTACGGGATGCGTGCGCTACATATGGTTCTTACCACTAAACAATTAAAGAGGGTGTTATGTGTGGAATAGTAGGAATAATAAACACTGACAGAACAAAGATTGATGGCAGTTACATACGTGAAGCAATTCGTATACAGAATGAACGAGGAAACGGCCTTGGTGGAGGTTTTGCCGCCTATGGCATTTATCCAGAACATAAAGATAATTATGCTGTTCATATCATGTATCAGGGAGGAAGGCACAGCGACATTATAAAAAAAATTGAAAACTTTTTGGAACAAAAAACCAAGGTTCATCACTCTGAAGAAATTCCAGTATACCCAACAAGCACAATTCCTTCAGGGCCATACTTTAAACGCTACTTTGTCAATCCGTTGAAGGAGCAGATCCCTGTAGGTAAGAATGAAGATGATGCAATGGTTGATATTGTAATGGCCATTAACAGGATGGGTGATGCCTATGTCATATCCAGTGGAAAGGATATGGGTGTGTTTAAAGGTGTGGGCTTCCCTGAAGATATTGCTGATTTTTTTCGTATTCAGGATTATAAGGGGTA
>JARYLT010000114.1 GCA_029907515.1 Spirochaetota bacterium
GGTATAGGGGTAGCTACTGGTTTAAAAGCATATTATGCAATCGATGTATTTGGAAAAATCCACATGGCAATTTCAGGTATGTATTCATACGTTGCAAACAGAGGTTTTAATCCATTATTAATCCTTTTGAAACTCTTATGGCGGGTATATCAGTTTTCACTATTTCATGCTTTTTTCTGGTATTCTGGTGTTATACTTATTATCAGTTTTTTCAAAAATCTTCGTGGTAAAACATTTGATAGTGGTACGGCTTTTCTTGTATATGCTGCACTGTGTTTTTTTGTCCTTGTTTTTGTGGCTGGTTCACGAGTGTCTGTACATTACTTTATTCCAATTATGCCTGCTATCGCGGCGCTATCGGCAAAACAAATTCTTGACATTTGTACTGAAAAAGGAAAAAAACTGGTAGCGTATCAAATTATTTTTACAATACTTTTCTTTTTATTCTGGCATTATAAGGATTTATATATTTACAAATTTAACCACAACCTGAAGCATAACGAAAGCAAATTGACTGAGATATTCAGAATAGCTGTGATAGGCTCATATGGTGAATATCTTTTGCCGCATAAAAGCCTGCTCCCTGTTATAGATTATATCAATACTAACTTCCCTGACAGGATCATGCTGGTATGGCCCATGGGAACAGAAATTGACTATTTTACAAGTGGCAATTCTGTGGTGCCATCATACTGGTTCAACGAAGGAGCATTATTTGCGATAGTTCAGAGGGAAAAGGGCAATGATTTATATATACATGAACATGAAAATACCATTATCAACATCATCCGTAAATATAGGCCTGACCTATTTGTTGATGTTGGCTCTACCGATATGATTAAGAAAGTAATGGTTTACAGAAGAAAAGATGAGCCAGCATTTTATTTCAATATTCATGAAACACCAATGCTGCGGTTGGGGAGATTTGCAAGCCTGGATGATTTCCCAGAAATTTTAGAATACCTTAATGCACATTATGAGTTTAAGGGATATTTTGGAAAGGCACGATTATGGGTAAGAAAATAATAAATAATAAATTTTATTTATTTGCGTTGATGTTTTTATTAATACTGGTTCTTCGCATTCCTGCATTGTATCATACAATAATTGATATCGACGAAGCTGCTTTTGCAGAATTTGCAAACAAGTGGTTAGGTGGATCTATTCCTTATGTTGGGGTTTATGATAACAAGCCAATAGTAACCTATTTATTTTATTACATCATTTTTTATATGTTTGGAATCAATAACCTCTTTGCAGTTCATGTAGCAACCCTATTTCTGGTTTTCATATCTGCTGTTGTAGTCTACTGGTTTATTGAAAAGATTGCAGGAATTGATGAAGCTAAAGCTACAAGTTTGTTTTTTATTTTTTTAATGCACACGTATGAGCCAAAATACATAGCCACCAACACCGAGACGATTTATACGCTTCCGGTGTTACTGGCATTTGTATGGTATTATGTTGTTGTATGGAAAAAGGAGAGTATTCTGTATGCTGTTCTATCGGGTATGTGTGTAGGCATAGCTTTTTTAATTAATTATAAAGCAGGGGTTATATTAGCCGCCTTTGGTATATTTGGCATCTATGTGCTATCTAAAACAAGTGATAAAAAAGATGAGTTTATACATCAGATAAACATTTTAGGATCTATTAGTATTGGATTTATTATTCCTGTATGTATTGCATTAGTATATTTTTATCATAAGGGAGCATTGAATGAGTTTATTACCTTAGGCTTTTTATATAATTTCAAATATATTCAAAGTGGCATGGTTAGTGTCCCGTATCTTAAAGCTATTGCACGATTTTTGCTGTTTGGTATATGCAGTTTGCCACTCTGGTTCATTATCGTAAGGCATCTTTTATATGGATATGAGAAAAGCAACACTGATAAAAATCTGATACTATTGCTACTGATATGGCTATCTGGTAGCATTTTTGCTGTTATGTTAGGTTGGCGTGCCTATGGCCATTATTTCATACAATTGGCACTGCCTTTATCCCTCCTGGCTGGATTAAGTATACATTCTGTATCTGCTCTGTTTCTTAAACGGTCGTATGTGTTTCTAACAGTACTGGCTGTGATATTGACAGCATCACGCATTAATATTCCGCTAACATATCATTTTTTAGGCGATAGCAATGCATTATCAGATTTTGCTTATAAAAACGTTGCAATAAGAGTACAGGCAATTACTTCACCAGATGACACAATGTTTGTATGGGGTTCGGGAGCTTCTGCCTATATTTATGCAAACAGGCGTTGTTCGTCAAAAATTATTATAACGGACTATGTTTCGGGGCGACAGTTTGGGGTTTCCAATGAAGATATGGGGGAAAATGTAAATAAATATATTCAGTATTTGCGGGATGAATTTATCCATGAGTTTATGCAACACCCTCCAAATATTTTTATAGATACTTCGCCATCAGGCTATTACGGGTATGATAGGTTCCCTCTGAAGAAATTTCCAGATCTCAATGCAATAATACAGAATAAGTACTCTTTTGATGTTAATATTAATAACATGAATGTCTATATATTGAATAAAAACATAAAAAAGCAGTAATCACAATGATTATTTTTATGAAAAATTATTGACACTTACGCTATATTTTATATGAAGGTTTTCATGTTTTGCTGGCGTAGCTCAATCGGTAGAGCAGCTGATTTGTAATCAGCGGGTTGGGGGTTCGATTCCTCTCGCCAGCTTTATTGAGGTGAGGTTCCCGAGCGGCCAAAGGGGGCAGACTGTAAATCTGTTGGCGCAGCCTTCGGTGGTTCGAATCCACCCCTCACCAATAAAAAGAGCTATCGTTCAAAATTGTTCGATAGCTCTTTTTTATTTGGGTTTTTATCCAGAAATGTCAGTACAATTGATTTAGGGTTACGTAGTGCATTAAATTGCTTGATTTAATTTTTCCAGCATTTCTTTTATCTGTGTATCGGTTAATCCATGTGCTCTGCTGCCCTGTTCAATAGTTTCATATATTCCAATGTGGCAACCAATACAATGGAGACCATACGAAGCTAAAACCTGTGCTGCAGTAGGGTATTTCTGGACAAGTTCACCGAATGTCATATCTTTTGTTATTGTGTTTTTCATCGTTATAACCTCATAAATAAAGAATTATATTCTGGTGAATACAGTATAGCATTGAATGTATTAATTTTCAGAATTAATATTTGGCCTGATAATTGTATATATTTTTTCATCAGGAACTATCGAAAAACAAATAAAAATTACAACGGTATGGTATTAATATACTTTTTTTTAATTGAATATAATTACATCATTATGTAAGATGGTAGAAAGTAGAATTTAACTGAATGTAGTAAACATCCTTAAAAAAGATTAATGACTTCATTTGCAAGGGTATGGATTTGTATATGAAACGGATGATAGTTGTGGGTACTTATGTATTATTATTTCTTATTGTTATAATTATTCTTAGTATTGGGCATTATGAGAAAGTATATGCGGATAATTACACAAATGCAAATTTATCTGATTGTTTGCAGATAGCTTTGCAAAATAATATTAATATAAAAATGGCAATAGAAGATGTCAATGCTGCATCACTTAATCTTAAAATAACAAAAGGTAGTAACAGTATTCAGGTAAATGGCACAGTCCAGACTGTTGAGATATTGAAATCCGAAGCTGTGAATAGTTCATTTAATGTACCGGGCAAAGATACCCTTATAGGTTTATTTGTTGGAGCTTCAGCAAGTTACAAGCTTTATGACGCCAATAAAAATAATTATGAACGATTAAGGATTCTGGAATATAATAATATTGCATTAACGGCTATGAAAGTAAAAAATACTGTAGCCCGTGATGTTAAAATTGCGTTTTATCAATTAGCATTTGCAAAAAAGAAAAATGAATTGCTGGAAAAATTAATTAAAAGTTTTGAAATCAAACTAGCCAATGTTGAACAGCTGTTTAAAAATGGACAACGAACCATGCTGGATGTTTCACGGGCACAGGTAGACCTTACCAATGCACAATTGAATTATAAAAGAGCTCAAAACGAGGTTGCGGTAGCAAAAAGCAAATTACTGTCACTGATGGGTATACAAATTGATAACTTTGATATAAACATTGCAGATTTTAATATTGATAACACTATAAAAGAAGTACCATATACTATAGATGAATTGCTTGAAATAGCCTTGCAGTATTCGTTCGATATTAAGTCAGCAGAAATCAATCAGGAAATTGCCAGGACACAGATTGATATTGAAAAGGATAGGCGCTTCCCGGTTATAAATATTATAGCATCTCTGGGATATGAAAACAGGGCTATTCAGAATGGTGCTTTTACAGAATCGTTGTCTGAAAGGGATAACTGGAAGCCAACCATGCACGCTGGAATCAGTGCCAATTTCCCAATTTTTACTAGTGGTGTTCTTTCTTCAAGTATTGATCGTGCTGCTGTTTCATTTAACAAAGCTTTATATAATAGCAAAACTACTGTGGATACTTTAACGGGAAATATTAAGAGTTATTATAATTCATTGAAAGATATAAAAGTGCAACTGGATATATCACGACAACTTATAGAGAATGCAAGAAAATATCTTGAACTGGTGCAGAAGAATTATGACAGGGGAATCATTACACAGAATGAATTACAGGATGCCGAGTTGAATTACATTAATGTTACCATCGATTATATCAAGATTCTTACTGATTATTATATTAATTATAATCAATTGATAAGTTTATTGTGTGTTGATGAAAATATTCTCTTTTCAAAAGAGGTTGATGCCAAATGATAAAAGAAATAGTATTGAACAATAAGAAAAAAGTCCTTATTGCTGGTGTTGCCGTAATCATCCTTATACTGATATATTTTTTACGTTCTGGTGTTGATAATTCAGAATATATATATGATTACGAGAAAGTAAGTGTTGGTGAAATATCTAAAACAATATCAACAACAGGGACTATTGATCTGTTAGATCCCGTTTCTATATTATGCCAGGTTAATGGGGTTGTTCAAAAAGTATATGTGGATTTTAATCAGCATGTTAAGCATAATCAATTGTTAGCGTTAATAGATGCCGGCGATTTGCAAAATGATATTACAAAAATGCAGAAGAAGCTTGAACAGTTAAATATAGACCTTAAAAACATGGAAAATGACCTGAAGGTCAAAAAAAGCATGTATAATGAACATATGATATCAGCAAGTGCCTTAGAGATGGCTGAAAATGAATATAAGAAGATGCAGTTATCATATAGCCAGGTGCTGGTTGATTATAAAAATTTACTCCAGATGCAGAAAAATACACGAATCTTTGCACCAATAAGTGGTATTATTGTTTCACGGGAAATAAATGAATCTGATCCAGTTGTACGGAATAAGCGGTTATTCCTGATGGTACGCGATTTGAAAACCATGCAGATTATGGTAGTCATAGATGAAACTGATATCGGCAAAGTTAAAAGTGATCAAAAAATCAAGTTTACTGTTAATGCATATCCGGATCAAACGTTTACTGGAGCTATCCGACAAATACGCTTTAATCCGGTGAACAGGGGAGGTGTTATTACCTATGATGCTGTTGCAATATGTGACAACTCTCAGTATTTATTAAAACCAGGTATGACGGCTATAGTAACCATTGAGGTTGATAAGAAACAAAATGCCATGCGAATACCCAATGATGCTTTTACTGTTATTCCACCTTTTATTGATCAATACAAACTTGATAAAGACAAAAAATATATCTGGAAAAAGAAAAGAGGTTCTATAGAGCCTGTTGAAGTGCAAACTGGATTATATGGAGATGAATATACTGAAATAAAAAAAGGTGATGTAAAACCTGGTGATACTATTCTTATACGTGTAAGAAAACAAATTTCAATTACAAAGTAGTAATCTTAGTATGAATATTCCAATTATTAATATTGAGAATTTGCAAAAAATTTATAAAATAAGCCAGGAAGTTTCGGTTCATGCCTTGAAGGGTGTTACTCTAAAAGTTAAAAGAGGTGAATTTGTTGCCATAATGGGAGCCTCAGGTTCCGGGAAATCCACATTTATGAATATTTTAGGATTTCTGGATACGCCCACTTCCGGCAAATACATTTTAGATGGTATTGATGGCACATCTTTAAACGATAATCAGAAGGCAGAAATAAGAAACAGGAAAATTGGCTTTGTATTTCAGGGATTCAATCTGCTATCAAGAACCCCGGCTATAGAGAATGTTGAAATGCCATTGTTCTACAGAGGTGGTTTTACTCATGAAGAGATGAAAAACAGGGCAAGAAAATTGTTGGCAATGGTTGGCTTATCTGGCAGGGAGATGCACCATCCTAATGAGCTATCAGGTGGCGAACAGCAACGTGTTGCTATTGCGCGAGCGCTTATCAATGACCCTGCAATTCTGCTTGCAGACGAACCAACAGGTAACTTAGATACAAAAAATACATATGAGATAATGAATGTATTTACTACGTTAAACAAAGAGTATAATATTACTATTATAATGGTAACCCATGAACCTGATGTTGCTGCGTATGCAGATAGAAAGGTTGTATTTAAAGATGGTATGATTATTGATGACAGCCCTATTAGAAAGTTAAAGAAAAGTAGAAAATAATATGGACTTTACAAATCTTTTAATAACTGCTTTACGGTCGCTTTCAAAAAATAAAGCTCGTTCAATTCTTACCAGCATTGGTATTATAATAGGTGTTTCCTCGGTTATTGTAATGATTGGAATTGGAAGGAGTGCTCAAATAACTGTGGAAGAAAGAGTTGGTACCTATGGTAAAAATGCCATGGAGATTGCCTCTTTTCATACTTTGCTTACCGAAGCAGATGCTGAAAATATCAAAAAAAAATTCCCTCAGGTTCAATATGCTTCAATTATTATTACCAAATCAAATGTTCAGGTAAATTATAAAGATCGTTCAACCATAAGCGGTATGTATGGTGTAGAGAATGATTATTTTAAAATGAAATTGTGGCCTTTGACCTCAGGAAGATATTTTACTGATATAGAGATGTCAACACATGAAAAAGTTGTCGTAATTGGGGCCACAGTCATGCGAGATGTTTTTATTTATGAAGAACCGGTTGGCAATATTGTAATTATAAATAATGTGCCCTTTAAGGTAATTGGAGTACTGTCGGAGCTGGGTGAATCTTTTGGCGGTAAGGATTTTGATAATGTTGTGGTAATACCATATGGTGCAGCACAACGAAAAATTATTGGGAACAATAAGATTGACCGCATATATGTGTCTGTGTATTCAGACAAACAGATGGATGAAACAGTTGAGCAAATTAAAGAATATCTAAATAGAGCTCATATGATTACATCTGATTCAAATGAGTTCCGTATTACAACCAGCAAGCAAAAGCTTGAGATGGCGGAATATATATCAAAAACACTATCAATGTTACTGGCAGGAATTGCTTCTATTTCACTTTTTGTTGGGGGTGTTGGTATAATGAATATTATGCTTGTTTCAGTAAGTGAGCGTACACGTGAAATAGGTATACGAATGGCAATAGGGGCTAAAAGACGTGATATATTAAGCCAGTTTCTAATAGAGTCAGTAACATTGAGTGGTTTAGGTGGTATAGTTGGTATTATTCTGGGGTTAGTTATTTACTATCTCATAACCTATATTGTGGATTGGCCATATATATTTTCAGTTACTTCAATTCTGGTATCATTTCTCTTTGCCTGTGCAGTTGGTATATTTTTTGGTTATTACCCTGCCAAAAAGGCTGCAGATTTAAAACCTATAGAAGCCTTACGGTATGAATAAATAATACAATTTTTCAGACAAAAAATTCTCTATTATCTCCCCACTAAAGGTGGCAGGGGTATATAATTTATTCCTTCATACTAAACATACTTTCAATAATTATTGCTGAAATTTTTTCATTAAATCCCTTCAAGACATAATCCATAATTTTCCGATATTATATCAGAAATAGAAAATATGATGTTTTTGTCTTATTTATAGTTTTTATTATCCCGGTAGGATTATTGCGAATCAAGGAGGAGTATTATGAAGAGGTGATATACATTGAAAGATATTATTGCTATTAAACGGTTTAAGCGGTTTTTGCAGATTGAAAAGGGGCTTTCTCCTAATTCTATTTATTCATACACCTATGATTTAAAAAAATTTTCTGATTTTTTAGCGCGTAAAAATAAAACAATACTCAATGCTTCACAGGATGATGTGGAACAGTTTTTATTTTTTGAAAAAAATAAAAAAAGAAATTCCGCACGGACATTAGCACGATCCCTGGCCGCAATACGGCAGTTTTATAATTATATGGCAAGCATTGAGAATATTAGCAACCCAACTGTAAAAATAGAAACACCTCATTTTCAAAAAGCTTTGCCTGATTTTTTGTCTATAGAGGAAATTGACAGGCTGTTTGCTTCAATACGTGAGGATGATCTGTACCAGTTGCGTGATAAAGCAATATTTGAATTATTGTATTCAGCGGGTTTGCGAATATCTGAAGCAGTAGAATTAAAGGTGATAGATGTTGATTTGAAAAACAAGTTCTTAAAAGTATTGGGTAAAGGAAATAAAGAACGGATTGTACCTATTGGAGATGAAGCAAAACGCCTGATTGAAAAATACTTAAATGATTCACGCCCTATTATACTTGGCAATAGAATAAGTGAGTATCTTTTCATAAGCAAGAAAGGCGGCATGTTGAATAGAAAATCAGTGTGGCGATTGCTAAAAGGTTATGCCAAGATGGTTGATATACGTAAAAATATAACTCCTCATACATTACGCCATTCATTTGCAACACATTTACTTGAACGTGGAGCTGACCTCAGAGCTGTCCAGGAACTTTTGGGGCATGTGGATATTTCAACAACACAAGTATACACACATTTAGCACGTAAGCAATTGCAGGAAATTCACAAACGTTTCCATCCAAAAAGTTAAGGGTTTCAGGTTTTTAATATGGTGATAGCTCATGTTTTCAGATGGTTGCTGATTATAATCTTTGTAACAATAGCAGGTTGTGTGCCTCCGCCTGAATATATGGCTAAAACTGGAAAGCGTATCGGGTTTGATAACGATTATATTAAAATTCTTTTATTACGCGACCAGCATAAAGTTGAAGTGATCACCACAGCCAGGACAAAAGTAATACAACCAGCAAATAATACTATTGTATATAATGGTGATGCCAAGCGTTTCGTATTATTTGACAATCAATTGACACAGCCATTGCAGTTTGAATCCTGGAATAATGAAATTCAGGTAAATGGTATTACAGTCAGAGGGATGATACAGCTTCATCCTGTTGTGGGGAAAATACAGGTAGTTAATGTATTAAAGATGAATGAATATCTTTATGGCGTCTTGCCATCTGAAATAATGTCAGGCTGGCCTGAAGAAGTCTTAAAAGCACAGGCTGTTGCAGCACGAACGTACGCATACTATCATCTGATGAAAAACAACAGTACGTACTTTGACCTTGACGCAACAAAAAATTTTCAGGTATATAAAGGTAAAGCAGTTGAAACTGAAGCAACAAACAAAGCGGTGGATGCTACTGCTGGTATTATTATGACATATAATAATAAACCCATACTTGCATATTTCCATTCAACCTGTGGAGGAAAAACTACAGATGACAAATATGTATGGCAGGGTGAGGATTTGCCGTATCTGACATCAGTAGTTTGCCCGTATTGTAAAAATTCTCCCAATTATAGCTGGCAGGTTGAGCTTACCTTAAATGAAATATATGAAGCTCTGGTAAAAAGATATAAGGGAGTAGGAAAAATTAAGGCTATAACCTTAGGACGCCAAGATACCCGTGTAACAGTGGTTAAGATAGAACATGATAATGGTATTATCAGAATGAGCGGAAATGATTTCAGGTTAATGTTTGATGCAAAAAAGATAAAAAGCCTGTATTTTGAAGCTAAACAAACGCAGACAGGATTAATTTTGACAGGGCATGGATGGGGTCATGGTGTAGGAATGTGTCAGTGGGGTGCAAAAGAGATGGCACAACAGGATATGCGTTTTGATCAGATTCTTAAGTTTTATTATAAAGGCATACGAATCATGACATATTCTATGCAAAAGTGAACATGTTTTCTTTGCTCTGAATAATAGAATTGCTGGAAACATCACCTGGATAGGGCTTGATAAACACACTTCGATTGAATTCAGTGATTGCTTTTCAATTAAAGATTAAACTTAATCGATCACGTTATGATTGTATCATCTTCAGGTATTCCTTTACCGTATAATTTCAATGCTTTTTATTAACTACATTTGCAGCCATTGATAAATCCTGCAATCCATTACATCAACTATCGCACATACCAAAAAATTACAGTGACAATAGTATTAAATATAATCTTGACTTCGATATTTGTTCATTGTAGAATAAACATATG
>JARYLT010000115.1 GCA_029907515.1 Spirochaetota bacterium
TATTCAGTTTTTGATTTATGAAATAACTGGGTACATTCCAGATGCAAATATTACTGATTTTTTTGTGGTAACAGTTTATTTTGTGAGTTTGTTGATTTCGATAGTATTAAACATACGGGATTATCACAATGCAAAAAAATAAACCATTAACGAAAAATAAAAAAACCCGATTGCTAATCGGGTTTTTTGCCAAATACAACGTGTTAGTATATAACAAGCTTGTAAACTTACGAATGTTGTATTTATCGAATGGTTCTTACTGAAACAGCCCGGGGACCTTTTTCACTCTGTTCAATAGAAAATTCTACTCGATCACCTTCGAAAAGAGTTTTGAACCCGTCACCAGCAATCCCTGAATGATGAACAAATACATCTTTACCATCATCCTGTGATAGAAAGCCATAACCTTTGCTTTCATTGAACCATTTTACTGTACCTTTTGCCATTGTATGACACTCCATATAATAATTTGTTATAACAGGAATATAAACCTATTACAGTTGAACATCCCGCATGTACTGTTTTAACTTGCCAGTGTGTAAGGAAAGAAAAACGGAGTAATTAAGAGGATACCAACTATTAAGTCATAATAAGTATAGCATAATAATTGTCAAATAAAATAAATTTTATTCAAAACTTACCAATTTTTTTGCATTACTTAATTTATTTTAACATTTCCTTCAAAATGCCGATTAATCGTATAGGAGTATAAAGTAAATTATAATAGATAATAGAAAGGACAAATTGCTATGAGGATTATTGAAACATTAGAGGCAAAATTAGATGAACTTCAAAATATATATGGATTGGTTGCACTCAAAGGTGGCACTGAAGTTGAAGATATGACATATGATGAACTGCTCTTTTTAAAACAGATAGCTATTAATCTTCCTGTTATTGTAAAAATTGGTGGTCCTGAAGCAAGAAATGACATCAGATATTGTAAATCAATAGCTATTGATGGTATCCTGGCACCTATGATTGAGTCAGAATATGCTTTAGAAAATTTTATTACAGCTGTTTTGGATATATGTAAAGAAGCAACGCTGCCCTATCTGGCAATAAATATTGAAACAATTACTGCGTACCATAACCTTTCAGCTATATATACAAATCCATATTTTTCATACATTAATCAAATTACTGTTGGACGAAGTGACCTGTCGCAGTCAATGAAAAAAAATGTGGATGAGGAAGATGTATTATATGCTACAGCAAATATTGTTAAAGCTGCAAAATTATCTGGTAAAGTAACATCAGTAGGGGGCCAGGTAAATCCTGCTAATGCTGAAATGGTTAAAAAAATTATTCAGCCAGATAGAATAAATACACGCCACCTTGTTTTTGATTGCAAAAAGGCTGATAATATTGCAAAATCCATACAACTAGGGCTTGAATTTGAATTGGATTTATATAGAGCTTTTTCTAATGTTGAACCCTCTAAGAGTCATATATACCAGAAAAGGATTTCTGTTACATCTGACAGACTGGCTGTTGTGTAATATTGCACAAAAATGTTAGGTTAAAAAATATTTTTAAAAAAACTTGACTAAAAACACTCTTTCTTACGATATCCTTGCTCAATTAATATTACTTTCATTGCTAATTGTTTTTACGAGGTTTTTTAATGTATTCAGTATTTGTTTTGATAATGGTGATTGCTTCACTTTTAGTGTTGTTTATTTTGCCAAGAATTGAAAGTAACCCTGATAAATGTGATATCAGCAATAACTGGCAGTCAGTCTGGAAAGAGCGTTTAAAGATTGATAATTAAAAGGGGAACAGGTACATGAAAATAATTGTTATAATATGTAACAATGTGGCCTGTACCAGTGATTGAACCCTGCTATAGATAAGACCTATTATTATTCCCAGAATAAAATACAACACTGCTAAATACAATGAATGTGCTGCTATGCCTGTTATACTGTATAACAGGGCAGCAATAACTACTCCTCCATACTTCCCAAAGAAAAAAGAAAGGTTATACTGGGCAAAACCTCTGAAAAAAAGTTCCTCACAGGGGGCTATAATTGCTACCATTATCAGCACTGATTCTAATGTTTTAATATTACCCTGATAAAAATTCAATAGTTGAGGGGTTGGAGTAAATTGCACAGCTATATTGCGAATGGGGATAAGGACAATAATCATGACAAATAGATAAAATATTTTTCTTTCAAAAGGGAAGTAAAAAGAAAAAATACGATCTTTAGTGAATAATCTTTCATCTAAATACTGAGCTATGATGATCAGAATAAGGAGAGCAATGCTGTACTGATAGAGAAAAGAAAAATAGGAATAATGGATAACCCATTTTAATAATGGATATACCAATAGCATGGGTATGCATACTTTCCATGATGGTCTGTGCTTAGCGTATGGGTTATCAAGCTTAACCATGGCAAATATATTTGTTGCAAAATGAAATTGGTCAAGCAATTAATTATGGTTTTTTATTATTCAGAAGAATTTTTTTAAAAATAAAAAAATTTTCCATTATCTTTTAAATTTTTTCTGATTCCAGCGTATTTATACATAAAAAGGCAACTGGGGAGACAACAATGCGCTGGATACTTTTAGTATATCTTTTTAGCCCATCATTAGTATGGGGACAACTGTTGATCAATGAAATTGCATGCAATGTTCCAGGAAGCGATTGGGTAGAGCTTTTTCTTTATTCGGCTCAACCAGTGTCCATGGACATTTCATCATTGTATGTGACCATGTATTATAGTACCAATGAACCACTTTCGCAAAATCCTGTTACCATCTATAGCTATGACAAACCGGAAACACCATGGGATGATCGATTTGTTGTAGTACACCTGACAGATGCTACAACGCCTGATGAATGTGATGCAACCGGGGATGCCAATAGCAATGGTGTGCTTGATGTATACTGCAATAATTATGTTAATAGCCTTTGGAATACCGACTGTGTTGTTGCTATTGATACCGATGATGACCCTTCAAATGGTGGTATCATTGATTTTGTTGCATATTCAAACAGAGATGGCTCGTTCAATCAATCTATATGCCAGTATCTTGCTTCAGCAATACAGCAAGCACAATGGGTGGGCACAGCATCTGAAGCATGTATGGTTGATATAGGAAAAAATGGCCTGCAGGAATATCAAAGTATTATCCGGAAAGCAGCATTGGATTCAAATTCTTTAGATGATTTTGTTATAACACCATATCTGACACCAGGGCATCCCAATATACTCCCTGTCAACCATTCTAAAGATACATTTATCAAAATTAACAAAAAGATTGTCCTTACTAAAAGAGCTATCGAACAATGTAGAATTTTTATATTTCAGCCATGCACGCTGCGGGTACGGTTGTTTTCCTCACAGGGGTACAAAATGTATGAAAGCGAGCTTCTTTCAGCATTACCAGGGTTTTATACTATCGATTGGGTACGACAGATAAAAAAAATGCGTTGCGGCTTGTATTTAGGAACTGTTGAGGCACAGGATAGTAAAAACCGTCAAAGCATAGAATTTTATTGCATCGTGGTTGAGTGATGGCTTCACTGCTTATTTCGGTACTGTTGATGTTGCAAGCGTTTGAAACAGCTCAACCACTGGCACTTAGTGTATGGGCGATAGCTCCGGCATATCAGGTAAATCCTTCACCATTAATTTTTGGTGTAACGTATGCCAACCCTTTTGGATATCCGAACTTATACAGAACTACTTCATTTATCCATTCTACTGTGAATGATTATTCAGTTGGATTACAATGGCAATATTTTGGCATTCCTGAATATCGTGAGGATACGGTTAGTGTTAATGCATGTTGGGCGATAGCTCCATGGATAAGCTTTGGCGTGGAATTCCATGATTACATTCTTTCAATTTATACAGAGACGTTTTCCCATACACAAAGCTTATATGATTATGGTATGTATTGCACCATCAAACCTTTTGAACGGGTAAGCCTTTTTGTAATGCAGAACAATATAAAGAATTTTCACGATGATGGATATATCCCTTCTGAAACAATACTATCAGCACGTGCGGAATTTTTTAAGGGATGTACAGTTGAGTATGAATTTCATTATGGTGATTATATCTCACAGATCTTTAAAATTAATGGCTATATTACACGGTATTGTGCAGTTGATATTGGGTATAGCAGGGAATTAAACCTGTCATCTGCAGGGATTACTATACTGTGGGGTACTTTTCTAATTCGGTATGAAATGAACCATCACTCCTTTTTGGGTAATACACATACTTTTGGATTGGTATTTTCACATGCAGGATTTACATATATATCGGCAAATAAGCCTGTAAAAAAAGAAAAGCCCAAATTAGACATACAATCATGTACTGCTGAAGAATTAATAGAGCTTAATGTAGTATCGGAGGTATTGTGTCAGCGTATTATCAAGTACCGAAAAATGTTTGGCAATGTTAGTGTTACGTCATTGTATCAGTTGGGTTTAACAACACAGCAAATTCGGGATTTGCAGCAATATACATACAATTACTATGAAGATGAAACTAACGGAATACAGAACCATGAAAAGCAATCTTCAATAAAACAAAATAATTACATTTCATACGAAGAGAAAAATAGACGAATAAAAATACTTTTTCAATCCATGGTTGCTGCTGAAATTCCCGCCTATATCGCCATATCGTTAGCTGAAGAGTATCAGAAATCTGGAGAAAAAGGCGTATTGCATTCACCTTTGTTTAAAAATTTAACTTCTTCGCAGCAAAAGAGTGTTAAAAAAGCATGCGGAATACAGTAATACTATGTTTGCTTGTATATATTTCTATACTATTGCAGCTTGAAGCAATAGCTTTACAAAGTATATCAGTTGAATACAGGCAGGATGCTCTTGATTATGGCGTTAAAAAAGAACATTACCTCCGCACCAGCGCAACAATAGCAACAGATACTACAGAAGTAAATGCAGCAGTTGTACAATCACATGATGCAACGCTTGCTACATGGTCATTTGCAACTCAGGGTGACTATGCTGCAATTGCAGGTGGCTATTATTTTATTCACAATGCCACAGGTTTGTTATTGGGAAAAACTTCTGTTTATAACCCTGATCCCTATTCTATTCATGTTCAAAAAAATGATTCATTTGTATCATTATGTAAAAGTGGCAATCCACAGTACGCTATGTATGGTGTGGTTTCATCATTATTTGACGCAAGAGGTGCGACTACCATTAAACTTGATGCAGGAATTTCCTATAAAGAATGTTATATATCTTCTGGTGATGCACAAAATGGGGTATACCCCTATAGCGTCCAGGGCTTACTATCACACTTTCAAAGGGAGGGACAGTATACGGAACCTGTACAGGTTGTTACATCTTTTGTGCATGCAACGCTAAGCCCTGTTGAGCATGTAACGTTACAGGGTTGTTATTATTCAACACATGTATATTATAATAATGCTCACATGTTATTCAATGCAAATACACAGGATAACTATGCAATGGAATCATTTGGTGGGTACAGTCTGTTTGCACACTATAATGACAGTATTGTATCACTTTTTTCGGAATATGCTATTTCACATGTTTTGATAAAAAATGAAGGTAAATCAGGAAACAGATATAGTTCAGCATATTATTGTGGAGTAATAGTTAAAGAAAAAAATTATAAAATCAGCAGTATTGTACAAAAGTCGAATGAAAACTTTTTTGCCCCTTTTGGCAATACATTTGGGGGAAATTCACCACGAGATATTTATTATTATTCGGTCAGTGTTAAACCAGTAAAAAATTTTACATGTTCATGGATATATACGGACCAGAACAACCTTCTGCCCTCTCCGTATTATACCGAATATCCACATAAACGAATTAATAATATACGTATGGTATATATAAACAAATATTTTTCTGTTAAATCGGATTACCGCTATGCACAGTTTTATAAAGATGGGGAAGAAAGGGCATCGCGTTACCAGCAGGGGGTTGTATGGGGAATAACAAAAAACTTATCAATCCATCTAAAATATGGGTTATATCAGGGGGATACGGTCGCATGGTATACTGCATCAGGTATTGGAATAAAAGTTGGCAATCTGCAAAATGACTTGGGGTCAGTTTATGCTCATACTGATGGAGAAAAAATGTATGTAGCTATGCTTCCGCTTCCACAAACAAATATTATTTCAGAAACTATCGCCGCATCATCATTTTTTGTTGTTGCACGCTTGCGTTTCAGTAATACGTATTGTAAGCTGTCAGCAAGATGTGTTATGCAGCTACATCCCCAAAAACAAACTGCAGGGGAAGTTGGTGCGGCAGCATGGTTTTAAAATTTTAGTTTTTTTGATACCGTGCTACAATCGTTATACATAGTTCAGAAACATTATGGTATCGTAATCCCATGACAAATCAAAAAATAGACATATTGCAGAAAAAGTTGCAGGCTCTCAAGCCTTATGCAATAGCCTATTCTGGTGGCAACGATTCAACTTTTTTAGCAGCTATCTCCAAACATTTTTCAATGGATTTTTGCCTTATACACTGTATAAGCGAATTTACAATATCAGGTGATACACAGCGTGGGCGTACCTTTGCAAGAGAACACGATATCCTCTATAAGGAGATTACTCTTTCAGTGTTGGGAACTGTGGAGATAGTTACCAATAATAAAGACCGTTGTTATTATTGCAAAAAAGTAGTGTTTAAAAAAATACAGGAATATGCTATACGGAATGGTTTTCATAATGTGGTTGATGCTGGCAATGTGTCGGATACTGCTGATTACAGGCCAGGAAGGAAGGCCCTTATTGAGTTAGGTATTCATTCCCCGCTTTTAGAAGCAGGTTTTACTAAAGAAGATATTATTCAGGGTTTACAACATTTAAAAATCCCGTATTCAAAGGCATCCAATTCATGCCTTGCCACACGCATTCCCTATGGAACAGGCATTACTCAGGATATACTTGACACTATACAGAGGGCTGAGGAATTTATTATTTCGTTAGGCTTTGAAGGTGTACGGATGCGATACCATTATCCGCTGGCACGCATTGAAGTAATGTCACAGGATATACAAAGAATTGTTGAACCTGGCATACGTGATAAAATCGTTGCATTATGCAAACAATTAGGATTTTTATATATTACCATAGATTTAGAAGGATTCACATCAGGTAATTTAAACAGGATGTTAGATCATGAGTGATGTACTTGTAGCAATTATTGTCCGCAATAATGAGGAATTATTACGTCGTACATTAGATACTATCTGTAATTGCCCTTATGCTCATGTTATGCCACTTCTTATTGATGATGGCTCTTTTGATCAGTCGCCTTCAATTGTTTCTGATGTGGATGTTCATTTTGTTATGCATGAAGAGCCTCTGGGGTATGGTGGGGCACTTATGAGTGCGTTTGCATACGCAAAGGATTATTCGTTGAGTTCGTTGTTTATGCTGCCCCTGGAAGCTTTTGCTGATTGGCATACAGTTTTGGGGTACCTGTCATTTTTCCAGGATGCAGATATCATCACCGGGAATAGATTCACAGGACAAACTTTTAATGAAAAAAAGCAATATAACGATATTGTACAGTATTTCAATCAGCACGCAGGCATGAACATCGTAGACCCTTTTTCTCCGCTAAAAGGCATATCTATGAATCATGCCGATTTATTTGAAATAACAGAATTTTCTGATGCTGCACTTGTGCAAATACTGATACAGGCTGCTCATTTCAAGTTAAGGATAAAAGAATTTGAATGTATGTATCCTGAGAAAAATTTACTATCTCATCTGGATGATATTGAAAATCTACCTGGCCTTAAAGATTTTGTAACAGGCGAGCTTCACCTTTACCCATATACAAAAGGGCATTAAAACGTGAAAAAGTCAGTTATATTCATAGTAGTATTATTGTGTGTTTTTGAACTATCATGTACAACACCTGAGGAACGAATCCCCAAGTACTCTATAGCAACTTCTTCTGACTATAGCATGCTGTTTATTGGCGATATGATGTTTGAATGGGCAGTAAAGGACACAATGCAGCGCTATGGTACAGAATACCCATTAAAAAAAATTACACCATTTTTCCAATCATTTGATTTTGTTATGGCAAATTTCGAATCACCATTGACACGGAGTAGCCAGAGCCTGGTATATCAAAAATATATTTTTAGAGCACCACCTTCAATTGCATTTATTCTGGCTGAAGCTGGTATTACAGCAGTTACCCTGGCAAACAATCATATGCTTGATTATGGAGTTACAGGATTACTGGATACACTTACTTCTCTATCTGATGCAAAAGTGCTCTATGCTGGAGCAGGGAACAATGAAATAACAGCATCGCTGCCAGTTATGCGTCAGTTGGGGACAACACGCATTGTTGTGTTATGCTATACGCAGATCGCCTCAAAAGAAATGATTGCAAAAAATAATCCCGGAGTTAATTTTTTTGAATTAAAGAAAGTGCAGGAGGATATTAAGAAATACCGTTTCTGTGATGGTGTCATAATAAATATCCATTGGGGTAATGAATATTTTTATTATCCTTCATCAAAACAGATTGATATAGCTCATGCACTCATTGATGCCGGTGCAGATGCTGTTATTGGACATCATCCTCATGTGTATCAGGGAATTGAAATCTATAAAAATAAACCAATTGTTTATTCATTGGGGAATTTTCTTTTTGGCTCTATCCATGAAGGAATTAATGATAATATAGCTTGTGCACTGTATATGTCGGGAAATGGGAAAATTATCAAGATGCATATTTATGCAATCAAAGGGATATATAATGATGGTAGTATTAATATACAACCTGAAGTGTTAGAGGGTCCTATAGCTGTAAAAGTCTTTGATCATGTTCTGGAAATTTCAAAACCACTGGGAATTATTTTTACCAGCAGAACTACAAAACATCATAATTATGCTGAATTTATTTTCAGGTAATTACTCCATTAATGCTTTAAGAACATAATCAACACTTTCTATCATCGATTGTATTTCGTACCCACCTTCAAGCACCACCACAATCCTGTTGTTGGAATAGCGTGTTGCAATATCCATAAGCATGCGAGTAAACATGTAATATGCCCCACTTGAAAGATTTAATGATGAAAGCGGGTCACTTTTATGGGCATCAAAACCTGCTGATACAAGAATAAATTCAGGTTTAAAGTGGTCTAAAGCAGGAATTATAATTTCAGTGAAAGCACTTTTGTATGTTTTATCATTGCTACCGGGATTCATGGGTATGTTTATAGTATACCCGTAACCAGGGCCAATGCCTATCTCATCAACACTGCCAGTACCGGGATAAAAGGGGAACTGATGTGTGCTGATATAAAAAACAGAAGGGTCGGCTTCAAAAATATGCTGCGTGCCATTGCCATGATGGGCATCCCAATCTATTATGGCTATTTTTCGTATATTATAGGTATATTGGAGATAGCGTGCAACGATTGCAACATTATTAAAAATACAGAAGCCCATTGCTTGAGCTATCTCTGCATGGTGACCGGGGGGTCTTACAGCACAGAATCCATTGGTGGCTTCACCAGCAAGGATATAATCACATACCTCAAGTATCCCTCCAATTGCCCATAATGATACATCATACGTTTCATCGCATATGACAGTGTCATAGCCATCAATACAGGTTATTCCATTAGGCTTTGCACTGGCGATCATTGTAACGTAATCGGCATCATGGGCATATGTTAAAACCGCGGGATCAGCTTTACGTGGCTGAACGTAAAGCAATGAGGAATAATTTTTATTGGTACGGATATATTTATCAAGTATCTCTAAACGTTTGGGAGATTCAGGATGTGAATCTCCCGTTTTATGGTGCAGGTAATGCGGGTGAAAGCAATATGCTGTATAGCTCATAATTATCAAATGTTTGATAGTTTAATTAACACAAACAAACTACTATATAATATTGTAATATAATATTTAAAAAAATCAAGTATTTTTTCGCTATTTTAATCAAATGCCTTATCAACAGTCCACACCTCCCAGACTTTGCCAACCAGATCAGGCCCTGGTTTCAAGGTATCCTTGCCTGGTTTCCAGCCTGATGGGGTTGCCTGGGTGCCCTTACTTTCTCGTACTAACTGAAAAGCCTGTATT
>JARYLT010000116.1 GCA_029907515.1 Spirochaetota bacterium
TATATATAGTAAGATGAAAAATTAAGCTTTCATTATATACAACGCTTCTGGTAGAAAAAATTGAAAAGAATTGGGGAAAATTTTTGTAATTTTAATAAAAAATTTGCAAAACAAGGGGTCAGAGCATGGAAATGCACGCAGAGATTGCAGGGTACACATAATGAACGGAGAAATTTGGGTAAGGCAAGGAAATAAAAAGGGTCAGAGCAGTATATTTTAAAAAAAAGAAAAATATATCTGAATAATATCTTTTCCAAACAATAATGCTGTAATAAATCCTAATGTTAAAAATGGACCAAACGGTATGTGTGCTTTAAGCGTTTTGCTTTTAAACACTGCATAAGCAATTCCATACAGTGCACCAGTGACCAGAGCTATCTCCAGTGCTACTATCGTTTCATGTAGTCCAAGAGTAAATCCTATTACACCAGCAAATTTTACATCACCGCCGCCAAAACCACCTTTGACAAAAATAAGAGGCACAATAAACACCGCAACCATGAGTACTAATCCCTGTATGTGTTCAAACCATTGTCTTTGAAATAAACAAACCATGATGCCAGTTAAAAAAATTATTCCAATCAAAAAATCAGGAATTTCCATGGTTAGAAAATCAATTATGGCAATGCATATGCTTGTTGTAATGATGATGAAATATAAAGAAGCTATCGCTACATTAAAAAAATATATTGAGGCTATAGCTATGCAACCACAGGCAATTTCAGTTGACACGTATAAAAAAGAAACGGGCTTCCCGCATACTCTGCAGCGGCCTTTTGTAAGGAAATATCCAAACACAGGTATAAGATATACAGGTTTAATCTTTTGCTTACAATAAAGGCAGTGCGATGGATAGGTGAGGGCATGAATTGGATTTTTGGTATACATACCATTGGTATAGCGAATGATGAAGGTATATAAAAAGCTTCCCCAACTGGCACCAAAAAGAAAGGCAAAAAGATAGATAATAGATGTACTCATAGATTACATAGGTATGTAGTAGTTGACACCAAAAAGAAGAAAATCACCTTTGACTGATATGGTTTGTTTGGTGGTTCCTGCAATTTCATCTTTAATGGGTATGGAGCGTCCTTCCTGATGCATCCATTCCACTGAAAGTGTAATTTTGGAGGTTATGGGTGCTTCAGCTCCCATCATGTAATGGAATCCAGGGATAGAGTCAGCAAATCGGTATTTATTAGCAGGTACAGTTTCTTTCCATTCCAGGTATGCATAGTTATACGTTATGCCTGCACCAATAAAAAAGTATGTACGCTGTTTTAGCGGCATGATTAAGCCAACTGTAGCGGGCAGGCCAAACTGATATGTTGAAATGGTTACTTTGTTTGCATCAGCTTTACCGCGGACACTGTAAGGGCTTGTGAAATGTGCGCCAATTCTGAAAAGAAAATAATTGAACTGATAGCGCATGTTGATACCCCAGGCAAATGAATAGGGGATGGTTATCTGCTCAACTGAGGTAGCAGTTGTTTTGGCCTGGGTATTCCATTGAGTTATAGCTGGTTCCAGATGGTTAGGATCATAGGTAATGCCCGCATTAAGCCCTAATGAAAATTCGCCAATTGCATAGGCACCTTGTACCATTAAAACTAAACATAATAGTATGATGCATGCTATTGATGTAATGTGATATGTTTTTTTCATTCTGATCATGGCTATATTGGTTTAAAATAATATGATACACCTAAAAGAAAACGGTATCCTGAAAAGTCAATCGGTGCATAATCAGTGCTGCCATCTCCCTTTTTAGAGTCTTTAATGACATTTGTTGTACCACGGTAATATGATAGTGAAGTGGATATGGCAAACTTATCGTTGATAAAATATTCACCTTCCGTGTTGATGACCAGTGGATAAGCACTTCCTTTAAATTGGCCTTTGTATGACAGGGGGGCATCTGACTCAAATTTATTCTTATACCGTCCCCAGGCATAGGCTATGCCGCATGAAAACGTTATTTTCATATCTTTATAAAATGGTATAATGATGCCAACAGTAACCGGTATATCAAAGCCATCAAAGCTGTAATTGCATTCAAGAAGCCTGTCAGCGCCATCATTATAAACTGTCTTGCCTTTGCCACCCCAAACGCTTTTAAAGTAATTTGCACCAATACGTGCGGTGAAAAAATCATACATGACTAACTTAAAGGTTGCACCAGTTGTTGCACCTAACAATCGGTTTATGGTTGCAGTAGAAAATCCAGTCTGCGATTTATTTATGCCATCAATTCCTGTTTTCGAGCCAAACGTATTTTCCTGCTCATACGAGTAAAGATTGCCTCCTAACGATGGAATATACCCTGCATAAAGGCTTATTGCCTGGTTAAATGGCGAAGCCAGGGAAGATACTGGTACAAGAGCTATCGCACAACACAATAATACTATACATGGTTTATAATACATAGTACATGACACCTATCATGATTCTGTGGCCACTATAATCAATAAAAAGGTCTTTATAATTATTGGCATTATATGTCCCGGTGGTTGAAATGACTGGCTTTGAACGGGCATCAACGTATATCCATTCCATATACAGTGAAAAAGAGCTGGTTACATGCAGTTGCATTCCAGCTAAAAAGCCTGCACCAAAGGCTGTAGCGTCAATATCCTGGGATGTACCATTTGAAAGCTTCACCGAACCTGTTCCATAAAAGTATGATACTCCACCACCTACATAAAATGCCCCTCTGTCACGCAGGGGGAATTGCAGTCCAGCATAAAGGGGAAGCATGGTATATTGAACATTATACTCATCAACGCCCACAGTAGCCTGGTCTTCTAAAACCTTGCCTTTATTAATAGTAAAGGACGCATCGCCACCTGTGCGAATAAAAAAGAAAGGAATTGATAATCGTATAGCCACGCCAAAGATGGCACTATTTTGTGGTTCAGTTTGTGCAGCAGGATAAAAGGATGTGATATCACCAACATCGTGCTGCCCGCCAACGTGAATGCCAACTCCAAAGTAACGCTGGGCAAATGCAGAAGTGTTTGCGCCAACAATAAAAATCAGTATTGAAATATAAATAATAGCTTTTTTAAACATCCATAAACCTTCTGTATGGTACTAACATCGACAATAAATACTATAATCAAAAGAAAAAATGTCAAGACAGATTTTTCAAATATTGAAAAATATCTTTCAGGTATTGTATTCAGGGTTTGTCTCAAAAGTTGTTTCGATACAATTTTCGCAGCACTCACCTCAGTTATTTTGCTGCTGAATGAAGTAAAACTGTACCGCTATGAGTGTGATGTATAATCAAATATTTACGAAATTTACACAACAAGCACTTTTGAGACAACCCCGAATATTATTTAAAATGTTATTCCTGCATATATCTCAATATTTATAGTATTAAACAAGTTAGAAGTTTTGTAATCAAAATCCTTTTTAATTGATGAATCAATATTATACTGAACGACATTGTAAGCAACATTACATCCTATATGTCTGTTGGTGGCTGCGGAAATTTCAAAACCCATCCCAGTTTCATAGATTACACCATTTAATGAATAACTTTTTTGTGTTTTCAAAACCTCGCTTTGAACTATTGGGTATGGTGTTATTTTGCCTTGAAGCAGTGTTCCAACAGTTGCAAAAAGAGTAAACATGTAAGGCGCTGATCTCATTGAATCATTATCGTGCTCTGCAAGATTAACAACATACGGTGCTAAATAAACCACCACACCTCCTGATAATGAATAATAACTCATATAATCTTTTTTCCATTCATATTTTTTATATACATCACCATCACCTACTGTAATTTTTTGTGAAATTGAATTACTATCAGCCTTTGCTCTAAATCCAAATCGTATTGCAGAGTTATCGTTATTGAACAGTAGAGCCTTGAATGGCAGATAATCAGAAGCTATGCCATACGACATCAGATAGTGTTTGGGTGAACCGGATTTAATAGAACCATCACTATATACAACATACATGGTTGCAGAATCTTTTTCGTGATCAAATGTATTTCCACTACAAAAACCATAGTGCCAGAAAATGTTCACATTCCATTGTGCATTTATCGCATCGTATGCAAATACATTGCTTGCTAAAGGTAGAATAAATAGTATTAAAATGGTTTTTTTAAAAATATTTTTCATGCTATTCTCCTCCTTAAAATAATTGAGATACATTATTTATTCAAATAACTGATGAGTTCAGTATTTAATTTTTTTACGTGGGGAATCCATACAAGAGGGGGTGGACACACTGAATCAGTACTACGTATATCATTTTTTTGATCTACAAACAATCCCTCAATTTTTTCGTAGTCAAATGAATATGTAAATGTGTGTACTTCATTCAAATTCCTATCATAAAGATAAAACGTGGCTTCTGATTCATAAAATGTACGCTGGGGAATTATTCCAAGCGTCATGTATATTATTAACTCAACAAAAAAATTATAATTTTTATTTGATCTAGACTCTTTGTATGGTGAAAATATACCCACTAAAAAATAATCAGCATCAATATCATTGAGATAGGTTTTGTTGTCTTTTACAGTAAACATCCAATTAAGTTCGGATAATATTGAATTCCCTGTTTTATCAACAACAGATGTAATAAATAATTTAATTTTTGCTTCATCAACGTCTTTGCGTATTCCTTTTGACGTAAGTTCTTTAATATCCTTACCTACACTGCAAAAGGATTTTAACGAATAATTTTTATCAATATCGATACTGTATTTATATTCAGTATAATTTTGAGAATATGTTTTATCAACTAATGTTGAAGTGTAAGGATAAAATCCAACTAATGCTATGCGTGGATTCCCCTTTACTTCTTCATGATTAATTGATGAAACATTCTTGATAACATACGTATGTGAGCAACCGCTACATAGTAATGTTACAATACAAAAGCTTATAAAAATATAAGTGTAGAATCTTTGAAACATAAAAACCCTCCTTTAGACTATATTTAATAGAATTAACACCAGATGGTGTTTATGGATAAATACGCTTTGGGAGGGAAAAAATTAAAAAAATTTGAAAAAAATTTTAATTTTTTTAAAAAAATTTTAAAGGTGTAACCTTTAAAAATACTTATTGTATGAATAACACTATGAATGTACTCCTGCCACCACAGGGAGCGTGAAAAACTATATTTTTTAAAATTGCATTAAGGGATAATTAGTGGATTATAACAATATTGATATATTTTTGTTTACTAGATAGTTGAAGTACACTTTGTTGAATTGCTACATATTTTTAAATAAGTCAGCAGCCTTGTTTTTGCTGGATAACCGTTCGTAATCGTCATAATCAACAAAGGTTAAATGCGGCAGCTTTTTCTTTAACCGCATAACAACTTCAGCACTCTTTCCGCCCCGTGCATCTTTGCTGGTTACATATTTGAATTCCCTTTTGCACGTTGGGCATGTATGCAAATCCTGAAGTTTTAGTCCCGGCGTTTTACACCCCGGGCAAAACCCAAAAAGGTCATCTGCCATCAGTATATGTTCCTGCACGTCCTTGATATCAATTTCCTGCCATATTCTGAGTAAATCCATTGTGTGCTCCTATAGATTTTTTACAATTGTGCGATAGTTATCGGGAAAAATCAAATGTTTTTTAGTTGCAATAAACTAAATGTATACAGTAATGATTCATTACAATTATTTTATAAATAATGCAACATTTACAGAGCTATCTGAATTGTCCTGTGAAACAATGTGTTAATTGCTATATTATTATAATTCTTCAAACGGGAGTTAATCATGGATACTATCGCACAAAAAAACGAAAGGATGATGTTGTTATTACTGCTGGTGTTTATTGTTATTTATAAATTTTTCACATTCAGAATGTTTGATATTGGTGGAGATGCCATTAATTACTGGTTTGCTGCAAAACATATCTATTATAATGTTCCATACATTGAACTTGACCACCAGACTGCACGCTTTGGTTTAATTTTACCTGTATGGTTCAGTCAATTAATTTTTGGTGCCCATCCGGCTGTTTCACTCATAATACCAAATTTATTTTTTATCATTCACATGATTCTCCTGTATAAAATAGGTGTAAAAATAAAAAGCCCGGCAACAGGTTTTATTACTGTGCTCTTATATATGTTATGCCCGTATATTATTCGGTTTGGTACACAGGTAGTTCCTGAAGCTGTTGGTGGACCATTAGTTACAGCATCTTTTTATTTGTTATTACAATACAAAGATGACAATAAAAAAGAGCTCCTGTATCTGACATTATCAGCCTTCCTGCTATTCTGGGCTTATTGTGCACATGAGCTGGATATTTTTCTTATGCCGGGATACGTACTTGTTATACTGCTGTTTAAACGAAATATGAAACATGCAATATTCTATAGCACTGTTTTATTTATCCTGTTCCTTTTTGAAACATCAGTATTTTATTATTATACCGGCGATATTATGGCTCGTTATCATGCCATAACTGGCCATCATTTTACACTTGAAAAATTTGTGCCAATATCTTTCTGGCAGCTTTTTGAACGATATACTAAAACACAGTTGTGGTGGCGAATACCATTTTATATATATCTTGTTTTATTGTACCCGGTCTGGAAAAAATCAAATGTTGAAATAAAATCTATTATTATTCCTGGCTTTATTTTCTTTTTATGTATGCTCTTTGCTGTTAAGAGTATAAACCCCATTGTTCCTGCTCTGGCATATAAAGAAGTTCACCTGCTTTTTGCCCTGCCATTTATGCTTTTTGTCATTGCAATTGTTATTGATGATAGCGTACACGTTATATACAAAAAAAGTAATCTACTGCAAAGACTTGTAAAGCCATCTATTGAGCCCATTAAAATCTGGACTGCTGTTATTGTATTTTTAACATTTATTTCACTCATTGTTTTTTCAATCAATGTACTACCTGAAAAAGCATCTCCTTACTATAATAATCCATTAAGAATTAAAGAACATAAGTTTTTACGCTTTTTTACATATTATTCCATTTTTAACGATGCTTATGAAAAAGACGTGCCGATAGTATCTGATTATGTGTATTATGTAAAGGATAAAGAAATATACGATAGTGTTCAGAAACTGAGATCCCAGGGTAAAAATCTTACCGAAGCATTGCAACTGGCTGGTGTTGATTTACAATATTATACATCTATACGCCCCAATATGCCTGTGAAAAGTTTAAATGCGGTTAGAAAGATATTTTTAAATGTAAATCCTTTAAACATTCCCGGGATCAGGACTCTTCAGGTGGGCGATAGAATTTTGTATTTTATTATTAAGCGTGATTTATCTGTGCTGGAACAGAAAAAATTGTTTATTGAGGGTTCTCCCGTAGTATATGCTACAGGTAGGGAACTCAAGGCTATAAAGGACACCTTTAAGGCAAACCTATAAATTTGTAACAGTAGATTGTTACATCTTGGAAAATATACTTAGCTTATAATTTGCTGCTGTACTATGTATTGAAGCAGCATCCAGGATGCTATGGAAAAGTATATAGTTGGGAAGATGTTTGTTTTTATTTTTCAAAAGATTAGTATATTTTTCGGGATTTCTCTTTTTATATTCTTCTGACATCCATACGAACATGGCAGGATTTGTTATTTCTTTTCTTTGTATTCCGGGTATATGACCATAGTATCCATCCTCACCAAGGAATTCACCGTGATCTGAACAATATAGTACAATTGCGTTTTTATTCATTACTCGTTTTATTACTTCCGATATAAAATAATCTGCATAGAGTATTGAATTGTCATAATTGTTAATCAGCTCATCACGATTGCAACGGGATACATTGCTGGTTGTGCAAATTGGAACAAACTCCCTGAATGTATCCGGATAATGCTTATGAAACTCCCAGTGGCTGCCCATGCAATGCAAAATGACCAGGCTTCTATTATTATTCTTAAGCAGTTCATCAAGTTCGGGCAGCATATTTTCATCTAAAATATTTGCATTGGTTACACTGAAATCTTTTTTACTGTTTTTATTCCATATAATTTGCTTTTTAATTGTTGCTTCATTGGCATATGGAGCAATATTTGAATAGCTGTTATCAATAACATCCTGATTGGATATCCATGCAGTGGTAAATCCGTGTTTATTAAATATGGAAACAAAAGATGTTTCTTTATATGTTATCTCTTCATTTTCTTTTGTAGCTCGTGTCATCATGAGTGGGACTACTTTATTAGTAACACCATGGATAGAATCGATGTTTGGTAAACTTACAACCTGTAATTTTTCAATATTGGGAGATGTTTTTCGTGGATATCCATTTATTGAAAAATGATCAGCCCGAGCAGCCTCACCTATGATAAATATAACAGTGAGGTTATGATTTTTTTCTTCATTGAATGATGATGGTAATTTTGAAATGTCAGTACGTGGCTGATGTATAATTGTCTGGTATTTATTATACATATTAATGGCATACATGAAAGCATAAGGCATTACCGGTCTTGAAAAATATAACAAAAAAAGCACAGGGCTTAGTAGCAGTATAAAGATGATTTTAATACGTCTGAATAGTGCATCATTATGTTGTATATTATAATAATATAAAAATACTGCAGTTACCAGCGTAATAGACAAAACCATTACTATTAAATCAAAGCTAATAACGCCACCTGCTTCATGGGGATTTGTTTGAACAAGTAAGATAAAGGTGTCTAAAAGGTAGATTCTGACTTTATATACTATGATAAAATACAGAGCTATAGAACTTAAAAATGTTGTTAGTAGTGTAACAATAGTAAATAATTTTTTATGTATGGATGCTACAAGGAAATAGTAAAAAACCAGAGGAATTGAAAGTATGAATAATAATACTGTGTTTATAACAGTATTGCCATATTTAACAGGGTAACGTATGAAGTCAATGGCATTGAAAACCAGCGAATAAATAACTGAAAACACTAATATAATAATAATATTGCCGTATTTAGTATTCTGAAATGAAGTACTTGTAGTGAATAATTTTTTTAACGTTGTTTTCATACTTACTCTTTCGTAATTAGCTATTTAATATTATAGTAAAGCGCAATGTTACAAAAACTGCTGTATTTATTGATATGCTGTTTACAATTATAGCTCTTCATTATTTTATCCTCAACAGTAAAAACCAAATAAAAATTTTTTTTGCGATAGTTCTAAAAATTGTTGCACTTCTGGTAAATTAAAAAATAGTTTGTATAATAATTTGGTCTGATTGTAAAAATATAACCATTGCATAAATAAAAACCTCCGCATTTTACAAACAGGCTGAAGGGTAGGCGTTTAGTTGCTTTAAGGGGGTGTCAAAATATCCTCTCTGACGTTTTCAACCTTCAAACAATATTTAATAATAACCGTAATCATTATAATCATAGTGATGCGGTAAAGGTATACTATTGTCCTGATTTTATCGAAGGGAAGCAGCTTCTGCTGATAAACGACAAGATCCTTCGTCGTCGCGATATTGTCGGGACTCCTCAGGATGACGTGAAGATGCGCGGTCATCCTGAGCCCGATGAAACCGGCGGAAGGATCTTGGGATGGTAGGGGATTGCTTCGCTGCGCTCGCAATGACACCTGTCGTTGCGAGGGAGCATAACGACGCCCCATGTCATTGCGAGGGAGCGTAGCGACCGAAGCAATCTCCCTCTCGGCGTGGGGGATTGCTTCGCTGCGCTCGCAATGACACCCGTCGTTGCGAGGGAGCATAACGACGCCCCATGTCATTGCGAGGGAGCGTAGCGACCGAAGCAATCTCCC
>JARYLT010000117.1 GCA_029907515.1 Spirochaetota bacterium
CCCACAGGTAGGTTAGCCTCCCAAACTCATCGTAATGATACTGGAAACTGTAGCCATTGATGTCCCGTGTCCAGTACGGTGTGCCATAGGCGGGATTGTACTTTGCCTGCGCTGTGTAGCCGTAGGCGTCCGTGGTCTTTTCTACATATATGCCCGTTGGGTCGTAGGTATACTGAATGTAGTAGCTTTGCCCTGCGTGGTTTGCCGGCTCCTTCACCACGGTGATGTTGCCATACCCGTCATAGGCAAAGTCCCACACGGCGTATCCCTGCTGCCCGCCCATGATGCGCAGGCGTGTCAGGTTGCCCTTTGCATCATACGTGCCGGCGCGGTTGCGGTATACCTTACCTGTACTATCATATACTGCTATCTGCAAGGGCTTATCCACAATGTAGGCGGCTGTGTTATAATAATAGCTTATGGATGCTATAACGTCATCTGCAGCGGTGTCAGGGCTCCCTTCATCCTTATACATGGTAACGTTGCCGTAATCATCATACGCATAGCGCTGCACATGCACAACACCTGTACCACCTCCTTCTTTGTAGGTGATGGTTTCGGTTAACAAATACGGATATTTAACTTCGTATAGCCATAGATCCTGTGCCTGTTGTAAAGTACGCACTCCATAGGTGTATTCTTTTTCCACATATACCCTGCCATCAGCATCCTTAATGACCTGTTTTTTCATAAGACCTTTGGTGTAGTAGTCATTAACATAATAATATTTTTCCACCGTGCTGCCATCAGGACGCTTTTCAATGACCGTACCAAATCCTAAAAACTCGCGATTTTTTCGATCCTGCACACCATCTGCATAGTCATAGTTTGTGGTGTAGCGGTGTACACTGCCTGGAGTTAAATCAAGTGTGGATGTACCATCATCAGTTGTAACGGTGGCAAGCACCCACTGACTTTGCGGCATAAGACGGGTATTGCCCACCCGTTTGTAGTCAAGCTCTATTGTACCGCCAATGGAATTTTTAATGGATTTAAGCATATTGGTCTTGCCTGTACGGTTTAATTTGGCTTTCAATGTGCCATTATCATCATAAATGATATCGGGTAATCCATCACCATTGATGTCACGAAGAGCGTAACGGGTAGAATTGCCATCTTTTGTTAAGCTTACACCACCATCTATAATGATTGTTCCTATAGTTACTAGTGGCAAAATTGTAAATTTTACACCAAGAGTAACTGATGGAGTACATGACATTCCTTTAGTTTCATCCATTTTCCCATCACTTTTTTTAGCATATAAGACAAATCCTTCACCTGTATTAACAAATATATATATTCCATGATCATATTCCACTATTCTATCAGGTAATCCATCACCATTTATATCAATAAGCGTATATCTATCCCCTTCATTAAGTAATGGAACATCCAGCTTCTCACTGCTATTTTCCACAACCGATACTCCACCACTTATAATTGATTTATCAGTACTAAACCCCACACTCAACGATCTACTTTTATTCTTAGTATGCTGTATACCATAAAGATTTTTAAAAGCACACTTTGGTGATAAACCATAACCCGTGTTATACCGTACTGAATAGCCTGCAAAACCATTATATTCAATCCTGTCCGGTAATCCATCACCATTGATATCCTGATAATCAACAATAATATTGTTGTCTCCTGTTGCTAATGAAAAAGATAGATTTGAAAATGATGTTTTAACTTTAACAATATATCCATCTCCTTGCGGAATAGTCTCAACCTGGCTTGCAGACGACTGTGGGCATATTCCCAAATTATAATTCGTGCTTACGAACTTTTGAACACTACCACTAAAAGCACCTGTCATACCTGCATATAACCCGTTAATACCTGTAAATACCAGTCCATTATCAGTAAGTATATCTGGGTATCTATCACCATTAACATCAAAAAATTGTATTTTGGTGTAACCTGTACTGGTAGTAACTGTTACTGACGAACCACGTCCTGAGAAACTTACTGTATCATTATACGTTTTTGTTATTTTTGTTATCCCACGTTTATCAACTACACCAGTATTACCTGCATTCAGTGCTCTGGTTTGCAATGATTCTGTGTCTATCACCTGTATATCACTGGAATGCAATAAATCTTCTATATTTTTCTTAGCAACCCGCGTTGTTGCAAAAACTCCAGGACCTATCCAGCAATCATCATCCATACCCCTCCATACAGGAAATGATGGATCAGTGGTATGGGGGTTTTCTTTGGATATCTCTTCCTGTAGTTTTTCATCTGTTTTTTCTTTGTATTTTGGAATCATGGAAGAACAAATTGTTAATTTCTTTGCAAAATTTTGTGGATTGTTTGATGCCTCATCAACATTAATTTTCATAAGATCAGTTTGTAGCGGCTCAAATTCATAATTGTATGTGTCCGGGGCATCGTTTCCATACATATATGAATCCGCATTCCATCTTCCATAGTACCAGTTCCTGAAACCTCCCGCAAATGAAATATCATTTGATGGATCAACTGCCGTATATACAATATATGCCACCCCTGGAATATCAACCCACATTTCATCCCCGCTTACCCATGGATTATTACTGAACACATTATATTCAACATGTACATTTAATTGTAAACCGGCAGTTTTCGCTGTTGCAATAATAAAGTACATATCATCTGATTCATCAAGAGTGAGTTCCCTCTGAAGTTGTAATGTTTCACCTGGAAGTATTCCCACAGTGACGTCATTTACTACCTTTTCAACAACATCAGCTATAAAACCGTTACCATGCCTCCTTTTCTTTATACTTAACGCCAGACTACCTGTATAGGGGATACTGCTTGTATTGGTTGCTGTCATTGTAATACGATATGTACCTTCACGGGGAACTCCCCACCCTTCAAATACATAGGGATCCATGGGAATTTGTCTTTCATTTTCAATATAAACTGTTGGTATGGTAAAGAGGCTGGATACAACCGGAATATTAAATATTCTTTCTTTAATTTTATCGATACTTTCTTCTGATAATTGATTATCACCCGAATCTGGATTGATATCCTTATATTGTAATAATGGTCCTTTATATCCATCAGTATTTTCCCATTGAACATGCCTATAATCTATTGGGGTATCGCTTTGTAATGTACATTCAAAAATTGTTTTAATCAATGTTATCAATTGTACAGTATTGTTTTCACCGTTTACTCGCGTTTCTCTATTTTCTACTTCTTCATCATCTCTATCCGGTATATATTCCATTCCAATAAAATCAGCTTTTACTGGCAATATATATTCCCATAGTGTTTCTACATTCGAATCAATAATTGTATTATTAACACAATCAAATGTTTGTGTTATACGCTTTTTAGTTATTTTGACCAGTATATCATCCGACGTTTTTGAATATTTACAAATCTTTCCTCCATACAATGTCACAGTCCCAGTTATTGGTGCCTCAAACTCTCCCGCTCCATATACATAATAATCATTTGCAAGTGTGTATCGGTATATATACAGATTGTTCTCATCCACTGCTTCAGGCAGATATCCTTTATATGTTATTATTGGATTCCAGTGTACTTCGTCATACGCTCCATCACGATTGGAATCAACTCTAAAAATGATGTATTCTCCGCTTTTTACCTCTATATCATCCAGTGTCATTTCTTTGCTGCTACCTCGTGTTATTTCTTCTACTTTTGGTAATGCCGAATGTTGTTTACCGGTTTTCTGAATACTTACCCTCACACCATCGGCCGTTGCATAATCATTAGGTACACTTTTATTTAACGTAACATTACCACTGATGGTTATCTTACCATCAAACGGCGCACGCCACGCCAATACAGGATTATCCCTGAAATAGTATTCTAAAAATGCATATTTACTTTCAGTTTCCTCCCCATCATCAACCGGTGATACTGGTGCAGCTACTTCACCAGTTACTGCTTCTATTCCTCCCGGAATAATAGTTGAAAATTGCACCACCTGTAATGTATTATTGTAACCGTGATTATAGTAAACTATGCCATCTTTTATAAAATCAACCAATCCATCTCCATTTACATCGGTAAAATAACTTGTTGTTCTGGATTCAGAATTTCCCTTCTGAAAACGTTCACCGGCCATTCCTGTATTAAGCCCTACCCCTTTGGTTTTAGATATATTTATATCATCCCCTAACGATGGTAAACCATTAATCTCTTTCTCATCAGCAAAACCATTAATGCCTTCACCCATTAAATTACGTTTATATTTCAACCCATTATCTGAATATACCTGATCTGACAACCCATCCCCATCAATATCTATTAAAACTACTTTTGTGGACATCTCTGTCTTTGATATGCTATATTCTGCCCCCACCGAAAACATCTTCATGGGATTACCTGGTGCAAAATTACCAGAGAACTGAAATTGATTGGTTGTTGATTTTGATCCACCAATATTACCAAAATTATAATAATTCACTCCATATAATTTCTCACTAACATTTGCCGTATATCCTATTACTACCTCTGAATCAAACAGGTTTAAATGCTCATTACCCCAGCCTATCTCATCATAGTAATCAAAATCATGCGTATAGAAAAGCTGGCCACTGCCTGAACGTACTTCCACCCGCTGGAGTAAACTCTTATCAAATGCTCCCGTTGTATAACTTAACACATACCGCCACACTACCTGCCCACCATAGCTCACCGTTATTTCTTTATACCTATACGCTGAATACACCATAAATCCCATCCTGCCGTCTATCTGCTTATCCGGTCGGCTACCATCATCTATTGTAAACGTTACCGTAAATGGCCCATTTGTTTTGTTGTACCCGGTGTAGTATATGGTATTCAGGTACACCTGCACGTATGGTGTTGATGAACCCGGCAGCATACCAGTTAGTTGCCTGTACGTATAGTGCACGCAATTGCCATTGGGGTCAATCATCCATTCTAAAAACCATTGCCCGGTTTTGCTACCCTGCTGCAACCGTGCATTCTGTGTCTCACCGTATATATACCGTACTCCATTTTTATGTGTCACTGTCCAGCTGTTGCTATTTTTATCATAATATATCTTTGCAAAACCTCCTTCAATGCGTGTGCGATAGTTACCGGCATTGTCCACCGGTACCAACTGGCTTCCATCCAGTGAATAAATATCGGTGCCATCGTAGCGAGCAGCTCCCCACTTTGTATCGATGGTGATTGATGAGATGCGCATATTCCATCCTAACCCAAACGGGCCATTGCCACCTTGCTGGCTATAGGTTAACTCAAGCTGCGGTTGCATCCCCGCACGCCCTTTTGGTATGGTAATGGGAAATCGTATCCCGGCATCGCCAGTGTTACTTACCTGCGGTGGTTGTATGAGTTGTATGCCACTGACAGGATCGCCTGCCTTTATGTCCTTTATGCTATTGGGATTAAATACCAGTGCCTCGGGATGTTCCGGTACCGTGAGTGTTGCATTGATAAAATCCGTAAAGTGCGTTGACCGTGCCACTACCACCCCGGATGTCCCCGTAGAGCTGACAGCACTGCGAGCATATAGCGCATAGTCAGCTTCTTTCCGTGTTACCACACTGCTTCCTTCCATCCGCTTCCATACACCTGCTGCCTCATCATAGTAGTACATCTGTATCTGCTGCTCACTGGTACCGCTTAAAAGTTTTCCACTATCATACGGAATGCTTATGGTTATGGGCTTCTTAAAGCTTCCGTGCGGTTTTCCATTAAACAAAAACCTGTACCCTGCCGCGGGTGCGGTTACATTGTGCATCCCCGGTGTGAGTGGTGCCACCTCGTGCTCACCAAGCGCTATAATGGTTATGGTAACCGCTTCATCCACCGCCTGTGCCGGTATCTCTACCTGTACTCCCTGATAGTATACACTCTTTGCGCTGTTCGGTACCACCGTTACCGTTAATCCCGTACCTGTGGGCACATCACTATTAGTACTGGTTTGCGTAGCTGGTGTATATGTTCCACCACTGTTACCCTGTGTATATGGCACATATCCAGCATCTAACAGCAATGTTTCCTGTACTTTTTTGGCTGCGCTTATGCTTCGTACACGCTCTATAGTATCAACTGCTGCTATTCCATACTCAGCCACCAATGTCACCTGCCAGGGTTCTGCATCATCCTCCTGCCCAAGACCCACCATATCCTTGCTTATAGTTGCCGTAAAACCACCAGCAATACCACAGGGAATGTCCCTACCACTGGCTTTAAGCTTTGCCACTCCATCACGGGTGGCATACGGCTTTACAAAACCTTCTATGTATGCTGTGCGCCCAAAGTATTCACCATTGCGCGGATAGCTTACCACAATCTGAGGTACCTCCTCTTCTGCCGGTGATGCACATAGAGCCACCTCACCTACTGTTGCCTTCTTACCTTCTGCTGCCACAACCCGCACACTATCAGTAATAAAGGCATTCTCAAATGCTTTATAATACCAGCCAGTTACTGTTGTCTCCACACTGCCTGCATCAATCCATCCGCTTTCAGTGTGTACCTGCAGCGTTACTGCTCCACTATGCATAAACATCAGCACTCCATACACACGCATCTGCCTTTCAGCGGTTACTATCGCCCCCTCTTCCCCAACTGTTACGTATGATGTGGATTCACCATCATATAAAGCTTCCTTGCGCTGCAGTTCATTAAATCCCGTATCTTTAACTGCTATAATGCGCAGTTTCTGTACCGCTTCCTTTCCCCCTGCCGTGCGTATATACACCGTATTGTTGCCCGGCACAAACCACTGCGGATTTACCTCAATGGCATGCTCGCGTACATCATTGCCCATCCCTGCCTCTTCAGGAATGGTTAATCCTCCCAACCAATCACATTCATTAACCTTTACCGCCATGCTTACCGGCCTGAATGCCCGTGACTGTATTTGTATGTACATGCGCCGGTACTGCCAGGGATTGACAATTGTCACCTCGCCTGCCACCTGATTTTCATCGCCATTGTACTGCAACTCGTACGTATCCACACCCGTACCTGCACTATTGTGCACCGCCTCAGTTGTAGCATACCGGTACTGGGTATTTAACCCGCTTATATCATCCTGGTTGCCCCAAAGCTCTATATGGGCTATCTGCGCCACCTCCACAGGCTCTACAGCCAGTATAAGTTTTTGCAGCGTTTGCTGCACCGGTATATCTATCCACCCTGCATCCTCAGGTGTTGTATCCTGTATGGTGGCAATGGCAGTGCTGGTATTATCAGCATACAGGGTAAACACTCCCCCGCCTGCCTTATATATGCGTATATAGTCTATATATGTATTATTGCATTCTGCTGTTACTATGCGCTTTTGATCCACAGCCCAGACTGTTTCAATCCTGTTGTCAAAAGCATTCAGATAATCCGTGCTGGCTAAGGTACCACCATTTGCATCGGTTAGCGTAAATCCAGTTGCATATACACGCACCGGAACCAATGGCGTATTGACAGCCTTTGTGTTTTTTGGTTCGGTACCGCATGCTGAAAAAATCATGCTACACAGCAGTGTTATAAGGATTACCCTCCTCATATGTTCCTCCGCGTGTGTTTTTTACATTTTTCATACTATTTTTTTACAATTTCACAATAATTTCCCTAATCTATAAAGAGCTAAATATTTTTTACCACAACTCACCTTTATCATTTACCTTTAAACAATACACATCAGCACCCGTTCCGCTTTCAATGGTAGTGCCTGCAACAGCAAGACCATCATCCCCGGCACAAACCACCTTTTTGCCATTATACCCTTTGCCCTCATTGCTCCCGTACGCTTGCATCCATAATAATTCCCCCTTCTGCGTCAGTGCCACCAGTAGCAATGTACTGTTACCGCCATCATCAGGTATGGTATATCCAGTACAAACTATATTTCCGGCTGCATCCAGCGTCATGCCATATACACCGCATGATTGGCCAATGCTCAATTCTTTCTTCCACACTTCAGTGTTGCCATCACCGGTAAGGCAAGCTATCCATATCCTTTCCCTGTTCAATGTTTCATACGCAATGCCACACACAACCACATCACCATTGGTAAGTTCCAGCACATCGGTTGCATAATCATACATATCTATATTGTATTCCTTGCTCCATACATGCTGTCGCATGCTGTTTATCTTTGTAATTCTGCTATCAGCCCTTACCAGCGTTTCATATTCCACATAGCCCGTAAAAATGTATCCATCATCTTTACAGGCAATAATACGCGTCACTCCATCATTATATTGTCCGCCAAACAGGGTATCAAAAAGGCTTCCTGCAATATTACCACCATCATCTATTTTCATGATGTATACGTCAGAACGGCCACTGCCAGCCGATTCAGTTGTTGCAGCAATGATAAAACCTGTATCACTCCCATTTTCAATGCGTACAATACTCTGTCCCTCATCCCATAAATTTCCACCATATATTTTTTCCCACATGGAGTTGCCATTGCCATCAAACTTAGCAATCCATATATTCCCACCATTGGTACTATCCGCTTTGCAACCGGTTATCACAAAGCTTCCATCCGTAAGTGCCACCACACTGTTTGCACTCATATACAGGTTTTGCGAATATTCCTTATACCACAGCTGCTGCCCCAATGCATCAACACGCATTAAAAATGCTCCGTAACTGCCGGTAAAATCAGTTTTGCCGGTATACACAAATCCACATCGCATCGTTTTTGCCATATCCATTGTGATATCATGATAATCACTGCCATAAACTTTTTCCCACAACGGTCGCACTATGAAATCATGTACCACGGTGTTATCCTGTACATCTACCATCCTGTTCACAGGAACTATCTCACAATGCTCTATGTATGGCATAATGCTGTACTGGCCAACCCATGCCTGGTCAAAACGGTAAACGCCCAGTGAATCAGTATACGTTTTCACTGTACCATATTCTGGATGTTGCATCTGTACACATACACCTTCCATTCCTTCCCCACACAGCATGATCTGCCCTTCAATGGACAGGCTTTCTGCTTGCTGTGTGGAACAGCCTGAACATACAGCAATTACACAAAGTAGTGTAGCCCATACCTTCATAGCTTCTTCTCCTGATTGGGGAAATACACAATAACGCCAATTCGCAATGCACCGTTGAGCACATACAGCTCATCATGTTTTGTAGTTACTATAGCAGGCACAAAACTACCGCCACCATACAGTCCAATAAGTACATCAAGCCACTCAAGTACCGGCACACGCACACCCATTCCCAAAAAACCGCCATTTTCATACTGTCGTTTCAATGTATTGGTTTGCATATACACACCGTTCAGTTCCACACGTTCTGTGTCCTTTTCAAGCGGCAATTCTGTATAAACAATTGCATCAGCAAAAAACCATTTATACACAAACAGTAATCCCGTATGGAGTGCGCAGGTATCTAAGCTGTAGCGTTGCTTCATATCCTGCATCAAAAGATGACGCGTAATAAACACTTCCATATCCCACAGCGTAAATCCACCATGCAAAATGAAGTGCGGCCATAGCTCATAGCCAATGGCCTGTGTTGCCCCAAAATATTTTCCCTTTTCGCGTTTCACATAATTATCTGACGTATATATTGAGCCGGCAGGATATGCATAGCCATACATTCCTCCCATAATTCCAACAAATCTGTTGGTAGAAATGGCATTATCTGTTTCAACCACCGGCTGCGCTACTGCCATCTGTGCCAGTGACGATGTGGTTGTTAGCATTACTATC
>JARYLT010000118.1 GCA_029907515.1 Spirochaetota bacterium
TAGGAGTACCCATAGACCATCATGATTACTTTGTACAGTTGGGGAAAACGTTTGCTGAGAGGGTAGCAAAGTTTATAAAGTATGAGGAGTATTACCGAAAGAAGTATTCCATGATACTTGGGTGGGTGTAAAAAAAAATAAAAATAAGAAAAGGGGTCAGAGCTATTTCAAAAGAACTCTTGCTAAACAATTTAGTAGTAGACTTTTTTAGAGGATCAGGTTATCATATAAATAATTTTCAGTATAAAGAGGTGTTAAATGTCAAAACGACCCGGATGGTGGCTGTATATTCTTGCAAAGATATGGCCAATAACCTGGATAAGTGCTCAAGCCACCCAGAGTAAAATTATTGGCCCTTTGATTGCAAAAACTCTGGTGCCTTTTTTCAGTAAAAAAAATCTAAATATTACCTATTTGCCCATAAACATAACTATCGCTCCGCAAAGTACCCCTGTGCCATTACGTATTGTTGAAGAAATCATAAGACGCTCAGCACATAGAGTAATTATTAAACGCTGCACATGCCGAGATGCAAAACAGAGTACAGAGCACCCTATTGACTACGCCTGTTTACTTATGGGGCAGGGTGCAATGGAAATTGATTCGCGTATTGCAACCCACGTTGGAGTTGATGAAGCGATAGCTCATTTGCATAAGTGTGTTGGCGAAGGGCTCATCCCCATGATAGGAAGGGTAAAGATTGACAATCTGATATGGGGAGTAAAGGATACTGGCAAGCTTTTAACCATGTGCTTTTGCTGCAGATGTTGTTGCACCATACTTAATTCAGGTAAATATTTGCCAGAAGAGGCTGCCAGTTCAATTGTGCGTTTTAAAGGGGTTACGCTATCGGTAAATCTGGATGCATGCACCGGGTGTGGCACCTGTGTTGATGAATGCTTTATGGATGCAATACGCATTGTTGACGGTAAAGCGGTGCATAACGATACTATATGCAAAGGTTGTGGCAGGTGTGCTCAGGTGTGCCCTCACGGTGCAACTACAATAACTATCGATAACATTGATGCAGCAATAGACGAAATAAATGCGCGCATCAGGCAGTATGTGCAGTATGAATAACTTTTATTATTTTCATTGGAGGAACGCATGACATCACACAAGTATTTCTGGTATTTTTTGATGATTGGTGCGCTTGTTCTCTGGGCATGTGCTATTGCACTTATTTTTTTGTTTCCAGAGTCAGACTACAGGTCAGTGTTACTTATTGCACTGTTGATAGTGCACTGTGGAGAAATTCCATACACGCTTAAGCTCCTTAAGGGCAAAGTGTCGCCGGTAACTATCGCCACCAAAACATTTTTGTTTGGCTTTACGTGGTGGCTACCGTTTAACAAAGGTATACTCAAAGGATAATCACATGTTCAGATACGGTCCACCAAAATTATTTGTAAAAATTGCGGTAGCGCTTTCATGGCCAATTATGATTTTAGGTAAGCGCCTGAGTGCGGTTCCCATTGTAAAACACATCATAAACCCTTTTTTTAAATATCCATACAATGAAGTAACAGCAGTTCCCATTAATGTGGCGATAGCTCCTGCTAAAAGTGTCACCCTCCCGGTGCAGGTGTTAAGCGAGGTGGTTGCTCGTGTAAACCATATCTTTATATTAGATGAATGTATCTGTAGAAGTCTTTTGAACTGCTCCAACCATCCGCGTACCATTGGATGCATGGCACTGGGTGAGGCAAGCCACAGGATTCATCCGTCACATGGGCACAGGGCTACTGCCCAGGAGGCTCTGGAACATATTGCAAAAGCAGCAAAGGCTGGCCTTGTGGCAAGTGTTGCGCATGTCTGGATTGACCCGGTTGCATTCTGGTCGGTGCCGTTTAACAAGCTTATGTTTATATGTTTCTGTGATGATTGCTGTTGCCTGTACCGCACGCACATGAAGAAACGTGGTGAAAACCTCAATAAGGCATATAAAAAATTGCCGGGCGTTACAGTTCGTGTTAATTTTGATGCATGCAATGGATGTGGTGTCTGTGCACAGCGCTGTTTTGTTGCTGCCATACAGATGAAAGATGGCATGGCTGTGATAGGTGAAGATTGCAAAGGCTGTGGACGTTGTGTACAGGTGTGTCCGCAACAGGCAGTGGAAATATATTTTGATGATAAGGATACACTGGTTGCCAATTTAGTTGAAAGAATAAATAAGGTGGCTGATATTGGTTTGGGACAGCAACTCAAGTAATACATGCAGGGCAAATGGAGTAAAATAGTTTTACGCAGAGTAAACACAGGTTGTTAAGCTATAAAATCTTTGTACACAGTACATTTTAGCGTTCTTAGCACTTGAGGCGTGAAATAATAGATAAATTATTTTGGGGTCAGAGCATTATGAAGGTAGAACAACGCATAAATTACGGTTATGTAATTTATGACATAACGGGAGACATCACCTACGATAATTTTACAGAAATTGAAGATGCAATAAAAGATACTCTACCAGATAATTTTATTAATGTTATGCTGAATATTGAACGGGTTCCCTATATTAACAGCTCTGCACTGGGATGGCTTGTTAAACTCATGAAAGAAGTTAATGCAAAAGGGTATCACTTTTTCCTGATGAATGTAAATCAGGAGATCATGGGGCTTCTTAAGCTAACCAACACATTGCAGTATTTCAAGATTATCCCCAATGAGCAGGTACTTGTGGAAAAAGAAAAGAAGAAGGAGTTGGATAAGATTTTGAATGAAATAGAGGAAGAAAAACAGGAATAGGGGATTAATCTCTAAACTGTTTACACATCGTATACACTTCACTTTCCACAATCTTTGGTTGTATTTTTTGTGCGACAGTAGCATCATAACCTGCTGCAAGTAAAAACGGCAGTGCTTCTTCCACAATTGGCAGCGGTATGTACTCATAACTGTGCAAACATGTGTTTATAACCGCATGTAAAAATTCATGCATCATTGTGTCTTCAAATACAAAACTACCATTATCATCATACAGCGGCATGGTAAATGACAGCATTGAAGGTATATCACCAGTGCTAAAAAACACATCGATTGCATTGCCGTGATTGGTAACATTTGCTACCTGCATGATACTCACACTGTCATCACTTACTGCCAGTGCTTTGCAAAGTTCTTTTTTTTGATGAAAGGCAAATTCCTGGTCAACGTTGGCAATGTATATACGTATGCCGGTGATTCTTGTATTGGTAACTATCGCCCCTATTTCTTTTTTTATCTGTGGATATATTTTTGCTACTGCATTGCCAGTTACTGTATAAAAACCAAATTTTTTTGTGGCCATGTGCAAAAAGCACCCAAACTGTGACAGCACAGGGGCAAGGCCAAAGCGGATAAAACCTGTTGAATGGGTGTACTGGCAATGGGTGACGCCTGTGAACGTTATATCTGACTGTATGCTGTTACATGATAATGCGGGTGCGATAGTTAAAAAGATATCAGTCACAGGGCAAAATGAATGCAGTGTGATAGTAGCTGTGCATGCAGGCAGCTTCTGAGGCAAAACAGTGATGATACCGTTATGATATGTGCAGGAAATGTTCAGTTGATGTAATACCTCAACGATTGCCTGCAGCGTGCGGTTATAGTGGATGTGCTGTTGCACCAAAGGGTCAATACTTATAGAACATTCTTTTTGTTTCACTAGCGCTAAAGCGAGTGCCTGTCGCGCAGCTGCAAAGGTTGTTGTGTGTACCTGCAACATTTATAGTGTTTTTTCTAAATATGGTTTCAACACATCAGGGATGGTTATGGTGCCATCCTTGGTTTGATAATTTTCCATTACGGCTGCAAGGGTACGCCCTGCAGCAAGTCCTGAGCCATTGAGCGTATGCACAAACACTGGCTTTTCACCTTCTTTTTTGCGATATCGTATGCGTGCACGGCGTGCCTGATAGTCAACAAAATTGGAACATGAAGATATCTCTACATAGCGGTTTAATCCAGGCATCCACACTTCAATATCATAGGTTTTGGATGAAGAAGCGGATGTGTCAGCACTGCACAAAAGTACAACGCGGTAATGCAACTTGAGTAGCTGCAACACTTCTTCAGCATCAGCCACAAGTTTTTCAAGTTCATCAAATGAAGTCTCAGGCTCAACAAATTTAACAAGTTCAACCTTCTGAAACTGATGCACACGTATAAGACCGCGGGTATCCTTACCAGCAGCACCTGCCTCACGCCTGAAACAGGCTGATTGCATGGTGACATAGATGGGCAAGTCTTTGCCATCTAAAATTTCATCGCGGTACAGGTTGGTAAGAGTAACTTCCGCAGTGGGTATTAAGGATAATGCATCACGCTCAATACGGTAGTACTCATCCATGAATTTTGGGTACTGGCCGGTGCCAATCATGCTCTCATCATTCACAATAAATGGGCCAAATATTTCAGTATAGCCGTGCTTCTTGGTGTGTAAATCCAGCATAAAGTTTATGATGGCGCGTTCTAACTGTGCAGCTAATCCGCGATACACATAAAAGCGTGCCCCTGCAATTTTAACGCCTCGCTCAAAATCAAGGATATTAAGCTCCGTGCCCAGGTCATAGTGGGGCTTTGGTGTAAAGTCAAACTGTGGTTTTTGCCCCCATGTTCGTACTACAACATTGTCATTTTCATCATTACCTGTGGGAACTGATTCGTGCAACATATTGGGAATGGAAAGCATCATGGTGTTATATGTTTCCTCTATGCTTGCAATCTCGTCTTCGTATTTTTTTATTTCATCGCCAATGCCGCGCACTTTTTCCATCAATTCAACAGGGTTTTCCCCTTTTTGTTTCAATGCACCTACCTGTTTTGAAAGTGAATTACGCTGTGTTCTAAGTTCATCAATCTTAGCAATAATGGACCGCCTTTTACTATCCAGTTCTTCCAGCTTTGCAATATCAACAGCATCTTCCATCTTGCGGATTTTTAATGTGTGCTTAACAAGGTCAATATTTTCGCGCACAATCTTTGGATCTATCATGGTAACCTCTTTTTACACGCTATGAAATTAATTGGGCTCATCTAATAAGTGTTTTCGCTATACATTTCATTATGCTCATTAGATATTATGGCCACACAATGGTTCAAAATACTATCGAAATATGTTCATCAAGTAGTATACCATTGGTAAAATTCAAGTAACACTCGTTTATTAAATATGCCCAACTATCTTTTAATGTTTAAAAATAAATAGTGGAATCTCAAATATTTTTTGTCAAGAAACAAAGGGTAACAATTTCAAAATTGTCGGATTGCACGCACTCTATAAGTATTATTTTTATACTGTGCGCTTTGTGTCCCAGTGTTAAAATTTTGACACCAGGCTTTGCTTGTTGTAGACTCTGTAGAACTCCAGTAATTGTAACTGATAAAATTGCCTATTATTGATTTACAGTGATACAGTAGCTGCAATTCGTCTTTTGATGGTAAGTGCCAGCCATCAGAATATTTAGCACATGCATAAGCTGCATAATCACCTTCTCCCAGCACCTGAATGATAGTACAGGTATTTACATATCCTGTGCCAACATCCGAAGCTGTTGCTCCCGTTTGTCGGTATTGTCCTGCCTGAAGCTGCTGTTCCCATACAATTCCTGATGCATTGATATCATAGCGCATGGCTTCTAAATAACGCCAGCCATCGCTGTAATATCCTTTATCGTAAAACACATATCCGCCACAGGGACCACTATCCCCAACAGCAAAAGGTCTGAAGTGAGCGTATAATACCAAAGACTCTTCAATGGGATATGTATAGCCAGGAACGTAGACATTGTCGAAACTATCGCACCAATAATCAAAACAGTATGATACTCCTTCCCTATCGATGATTGCTAAATTCCCAGTGTTATGGGCGATAGTTACCAGCTCTCCTTGCTCGTAAAACATTGTATCAATGGGAACAGTCCCTGTGGTAGCTCCGTTTGCATCATAGGTTACGGTAAATGGTTTTGGAGTGAAGTGAACGATAAGCTCTATGTTGCTATTTTGGATTGTGATTGACTGGCCTGGTTGATAATAGCTTTGAGTGTTGGCATTAAACCAACTATCGAACCTATATCCCTGTTTATAAAGATTTCCTGAATTTGTCAGTATATATGCGCTTTCACCTGTACAGTAATAGTTACTGTCAATGGGTGCTGTTCCACCATCTGCATCACCAGGTAAATAGATGACTGTGTAAGCTGGTGTAGTAAAACATGCGTAAAGCGTGGTTGATGCTGTAATGGTAAATGTATGTCCTGGTTTATAAATGGGTGGCGAGCACTGGGGGCACATGCTCCAGCCAATAAAGTAATATCCTTCCTTATATAGATTTTGATTTTCTATAATAGTAACACTGTCATTGACATTATATACATGAGTATCTACAGGTGGTGTACCATAAGCACCGTTAGCATGGTAAATCACCATGCATTTTTCATCATTTCCCTGCAAATCCTGATATTTTAGCGAGAAATCACTGTTCTGGGTCTTGCTGCATGTAATAAGTGTAAAGGTTACTGTGAATACCAGTAGCTTCCTCATAGATAGCTCCTTGCAGTAAGATATGTGTAGCTATCTATTAATACGCTTATGTAGATAAAAATTAAAAAAGGACTGGAAAATTTTTAGTACGGTGGGTATTCACTATGGGGTCAGAGCCTCAACGTAGTAGGAGTAAGGGGTTTTAGGAAAGATATTGCAAAATAGTTATTGTCAAATATTTAGCTTTAGTGTATAGTGAGAGTACAATAAATACTTTGGGGGAATGTAATGTATATAGAAACAACTACCTGTATCTCACATGATCATCTTGAAATACTGAAAACTCAGGCTAAAAAGCATTCAATGTCATTACGAACATTTTTATCTGCTCTTATTGGATTTGCTGCACACTGCGACAAGGCACGTATAAAGCAATTCAAGCAGCTAAAGTATAGACCACGGAATAATGGAGCATGGAAGAGATTTCATTTAGTATTGTATGGGGATGAATATGAGTTTTTTATGGATGTTAAAAAGTTGTGGAAGATGTCGCTTGCTTTGGTTATTGCTTATTGTTTAGATAATGTTTTATTTGAATTTTTAAAATTTTTAGAAGAAGCTGAGAAAGATGAAGACTATTATACCGATAACTATCGGTTTAGTGGATATACTTTTGAAGTTTCTACAGAAGAAGATATTTTTTATTGCAAATTTTACTGGGGACCACACCCGGAATTAGTACGGAAAGCCTTTGCTTGAAATAAAAAAATTGGTCAGGGACGGAATCGAACCGCCGACACGGGGATTTTCAGTCCCCTGCTCTACCGACTGAGCTACCTGACCAATTGTTATGCGTGTACACTTAATGAACGGCTTTAAAAATGTCAATACAAAAATTTTTATCAACAGGTTTTTTCGTAGTAACTATCGCCTATGCATATGTATCTTCATATGCTGGAAGTGAAGCTTCATATTACTATGAACGCGCTCTTATCCAGTATAAATACAAGATGTATGATTATGCAGTAGAAAGTTTAGAATTAACATTAAGCTCTGACCCTAAACATTTTGAAGCAGCAAACTTACTGGCAAAAATTTATCTTGATCACTACAACGATAGGGTCAGAGCCTTACAATATTTTGTAGAATCTCTAAAAATCAATGACAATCAGCCTGACATTCATTTAGAAGTTGGAAAATTATATTATTTTTTCAGTGAATATTCAAAAGCAATTGAGCATTTACAAAGAACTATCGCCCAAAAAAATGGTGTGTATGCCCATTATTATTTAGTTCTTATATATAATCTGCAAAAAAATTATGAAAGTGCAGCTTCCCATATTGTTGTGTGTAATGCAATAACGCTACAGCAAATAAAACCTGAAATTGAAAAAGCACAAGCTGCTCAAAAAGATAATAATACCAATGTTGCTATGGCTCATTATAAAAAGGTACTTGAGATAAATCCTGTAAACAGGGAAGCGTATGTACAGCTTGCCCATTATTACAGAATACAGAAAAAAATTGATATGGCTATCCAGATTCTTGAAGATTGCAAAAAAGTATATCCTAAAGATACTGATGTTCTTTTGACACTTGCCCATATGTATTTTGAGTTTAAACATCCAAAACGTCGTGAGTATTTTATCAAGCAGGCAATTGACCTGTGCAAAGTGGCCATTGCAATTGACAGCTCGCACTGTGAAGCATATTCTTTGCTGTTTGAAATATATAAAGAGTTAGGTGAAGTCCCTTTGCGGGATGAGCATGCTGCCAAATATGATGTATGCCTTGAGGGAAGCAAATAAAGTTTAATCAAACACTATTGTTTTATTTGCATAAACCAGTACCTTATGTTCCAAATGTTTTTTAAGTGCTCGGGACAGTACCAGTTTTTCAATATCTTTGCCTTTACGGATGATATCTTCAATTGAATCTTTATGCGAAACCCGTATAACATCCTGCTCAATAATAGGCCCCTGGTCTAACAATTCGGTAACATAGTGACTGGTGGCTCCAATGATTTTAACACCATGCTGATATGCCTGGTGGTATGGTTTTGCACCTTTGAATGCTGGCAAAAATGAATGGTGTATATTAATAATTTTGTTAGGATAATGTGAAACAAAATGCGCAGATAGTATCTGCATATAGCGGGCAAGCACAATGCAATCAATGTCAAAATCTTTAAGTACGGCTAATTCTTTTTGTTCCTGCTGTAACTTATTTTCTTTTGTCTTTTGGAAAACAAAAAAAGGAATGTTAAAATATTTGGCGATAGTTCCTAATGATTCATGATTGCTAATGATACAGGCAATATCAGTGGCAATTTCACCTTCTTTTGCCTTAAGGAGAATATCATACAGGCAGTGGTCCATTTTTGAAACAAAGATTGCTGTACGCTGCTGTTTTGCTGAGAAATGTAATTGCCAGTTCATGCTGTATTCAGCAGCAATTGGCTCAAAGGCTTTTATAATCTTGTTTTTTTCTATGGCAAAACCATCCAAGTCCCATTCAATACGCATGAAAAAAGTTCCCGACTCTTCATCTGCATGCTGGTCAGATCGTAAAATATTACCATTATTGGAATATATAAAATGTGATATTTTATAAACGATCCCCTTTTTATCAGGACATGAGATAAGTAAAATGGCACTTTCTTTAGAATGCACAGGATAACTCCACTGAGTGTTTATTGGTTAATAGATGTGCTGTTGTTTATTTATTGTCAATGAATTATTATGCTCTGACCCCTTTTCTTATTTCTTTTACACCCAATCCACTACATACGAATATTTTTTTCGGTAATACTCCTCATACCGCATAAACTTTGCTACCCTCTCAGCAAACGTTTTCCCCAACTGCACAAAGTAATCATGATGGTCTATGGGTACTCCTACATCGGCATCTTCATCTAAATATGCTCGTATGCTGCTGTA
>JARYLT010000119.1 GCA_029907515.1 Spirochaetota bacterium
AATATAAAATCTGGTTTAAAATTTGCGATTTTATTTTCTTTTGGGTTGTAGTAAGGAATATATACTTCATCTAAAGTTTGATCGAGCTTGCTAAACATCCACCTGTCAAATTGCGAAAAAATATTATCAGGCTTGGCAAGATATTCTTCCAGTTGCTCAATAAATCTTACCTCGCTATCAACATTGATGATATGGTTTAGATAATCAATCTTCTCGGTTTCTGAAACTATCACTGGAAGGTAGTAATGGTTTGCTAAATATTTAATCTTTAATTTATCATACTTAACCTCGGGCTGAAAATCCAATTCTAACTGTAATATTGCCTTTTTATACTTATCTTTATTCTTCGTCCTTTCAAACTCTTCATCTATTTCCTTTTCTTTAGCTGTTTTTTGAGGATAATTCTTCACCTTCCCAATTGCTTCCAGTATTTTTTGATATTTTTCGCCATCGCTAAATCTAACCTTTTCGAAATGCACAATTTCATTTTTCAATTCCTTAAACTTATCAAACTCTTTGCTTTTAACGCCGAAATAATCAAAAATTCTATCAAGGATTAACTCTGGCGCAAAAAGCGAATTACTTTCGCTAAAATCATAGTATCGCTCTTTTTCCGCAAAACTTATCTGCGCCTTCTTTAAAACATTCACTTCACAGTCATATTTAGCTAAAGCGATTTTATCACCTAAAAATCTATAAAACTGCGAAGTTATATCAAAATCTTCGCGGCTGACAGGATATTTTTGCGGGTCTTTTTCTTCGGCAAAAATTCTTTCAGAATTTTTGTAAACCGGCACCAATAGAAGATGTTTTTGCGCTTCGGAATTTACAATAAACGCTTCGCCTAAATTCTTGTCCTGTTTTTCCGCTTTTAGGGTTGCAATTATTTCTCTTAAATTTTCCGCGTTGGTCCCAAAAACGAACAAACTTTCAATCGGCAAAATCAGTTTTTTGACTTCATCAAATAACTCCTCTTTTATTTCCTTTGCATTAAACAAGCTTTGAAGCCGCTTCCTTTGATGTTTCTGCGGCTCTATTCTTACGCCTCTACCAACCGATTGCAGAACGAATTTTTTAGCGATGCTTCCTACTCCGATATTTATAAACAAAAGGAGATTTGGTCTGTTAGAATCCCATCCCTCGTAAAAAGAGCGCGAACCCATTAAAACATTTATATCGGAATCATCACGATTTATCCGCCTAAAATAACTTTCATTTTCAAAACGTTCGTTTATTTCGTATCCCTCAAGCTTATCCTTCAGCCAGCCGGATATATCGCCGATTTTAATTAACGCAAACGGCTTTTCGGCTGTCATTAACCTAAAAATCAATTCATTTCTATTACCGGGAATTTTTAAAACTTCAATGTTGCCCGGAGTTTTGGCGTTCAAAACATATTTCAAAACATCTTTATAATCTAATTTTGAAATCAAGTCTGTGTTGACAGTACACTCCAACTCCTCAAACTCAAATTTTGAATTGTTACTAAACTCTTGGACAAGTTCCTGTTGTGCTTTTTTAAGCAAATCCGCTCTAATTTCATTCTTGGCGACTTTTTCCAATTCCCTAAAAAACAACTCTAAATCAGAATCTTCTACGGTAACTGAATTTACCAGCGTCAAAAGAAGCGGGCGATGATACAATGAATTATCAACTTTTTTTATTTTTTCAAAATACTTGTTGATATAGGTTAGAAGCAGAAGCGATTTCAAAACGATTTTTTGCTTCTCAATCAGTGAAAAATCAGTTTCCTCTTTGAATCCCCGAACATTGGATTGAGATACATAAATATGCTTGCCGTATCCTTCTTCAACGAACCTTGAAAGATTGAAATTAAAAACGCAGGTTGCAAAATCCCTTGGATCGGTAAATGTGGCTGAAAAATTAAACAAAAACCCGTTCCTTGAAAGTATGGAGTATAAAACCTGACGTTTGCTATCTTCTTTATCGCCTTTATGGGCTTCGTCCAAAAGAATGTACCATTTTCCGCTATTGTCGTAATTTCTAAAATTTACGATTTTTTCTTTATGTTCGTCAGAAATTAAATCAGAACGGTAATAAAAAACAGTAATCTCGTTTTTGGCAAACGGCAGAGCGTTTTCGCGCTTTACGCTCTCATAATCCTTCAAATTTTTGAGATTTATCTTTGTATCAAAATTAAAGCTGTTAAACTCCTCAACGTGATGTTTAAACTGCTCTAAAAGGTCATCTCTATGAGCCAGAAAAAGAATATCATTTTCAGGTATTTCTTCCTTACTTATGAGGTGTCCCAGAAGTTCAATAAGTTTAACAATAATCAATGTCTTTCCCGAACCAGTAGCCATCCAAAAACTCATTCGGTTTATAAAGTGCGCAAAGGAAATTATATTTTCAATCACTGGATAATCTTCAGGATATTCCAAAAGATACTTTGCTGTTTTGCTATCCTGTTTTTTCTTTACGTTATAATCAAAGTTTTGGTCTAAACCATTAAGTTTGTAATGCTCAAATAATGCTTTTTTATTTGCTTCTTTGTCTTTAAAGAAAAGATGCAGTGCTTTTAAAGAATTTTTTAATGCATACCCCTGAAAATCAAAAAGTGTTTTATCTTTTGAAAACCGACTAAAATCAAATCCCTGCCACTTTGCCGGCAAGTTTTCAAAAGAAATGTTTTTTACAATATTCTCAAGATAAAGCGGAATTTTCTTTTCTTCTTTTTTCATATCGCTAACAGATTAGTTATAATTTTTATCAATTTATCTTTTTCATTCGGATGGCTTATGGCAATTAAAAGCGTCAGCGCGGTTAGGGCATTGTCATTGATTTTCTTTTCGCCAGTTTTTCTGTAAAGAAAATTATTGCAGTCCAAAAAATAGATAAATAAAAATGAAGCAATGCGCTTGTTGCCATCAACGAATGGATGGTCTTTGACGATAAAGTACAAAAGGTGCGCGGCTTTTTCTTCCAAAGAAGAATAAAGTGCTTTTTTGTCAAAGGTTTGATAAATGCTTCCCAAAACACCCTGAAACTTATTGCTGTTTTCTTGCCCGAATAATTCGCTTGCCTCCTTTTTGGAGATCAATTCTTTTTTAACTTCTTGAATAATCCGCTTTGCATCGTCATAATTTAAAATAAACTTTCCATTAGCCTTTTTAACCAGCGCTAATTTTTCTTTGTCATATTGCTCAAGTAAAGTTAACGTTTTTGAATAGTCAGCAAGCAGGTTTAAAATTTCCTGCTCCTGTCCTGAAAGTGATTCGTATTTAGATTTTTCCTGTAAAAAAGTGATTGCGCTTTGTAATTCTTGCAATTGATTGCGCGCCTGTAAAAGTCGTTTTTCATTGATGGTATAGCCCTTTACCAGATGTTTTTTAAGTGTTTTTGTTGCCCAGATGCGGAATTGCGTAGCCTGTTTGGAATTTACACGATAGCCAACGGAGATAATCATATCAAGGTTATATAGGTTCATCTTCCTAATTTTCCCGTCAGCGGCAACCTGTTCCAAAATGGAACAGGTTGAACTTTCATCCAATTCTCCAGTTTTGTATATATTGTTTATATGTTTAACAATTGCTGGACGATTAACATCAAAAAGTCTCGCTATTAAATGCGCATTAAGCCAAACGGTATCTTTATCTAACTTGACCTGAATTTCCGGTCCTTTTGGAGATTTGTAAATTACAATTTCGCCTTTTTTGATTTCTTGTTGTTTCATAAGTGCTATTCCCACCAAATTAGCGGTTTTATTAGTTTATAATCCAAATCTTTGGTATCAACCGGTTTGTCCAGTCCTTCCAGCCATACTTTATCTGCTTCAATTTTCTTTATCCATTTACCAAACAGGTTTGAAAGTGTCTCGGCAATATCTATATTTTGGTATAGTTTTGTTAAATCAACTTTGACTTTGTTGTTTTCATAATCAATCTCCAAAGCTTTAAGCATTTTTTCGTCTTTCATAAAGACATATTCCTGATACGGAGTTTTTGAGGGCGAATTAAACAAATCGCTTTCTTCGTATTTGCAATTTGCAAGTGCTTCTTCGTATTGCTCAAGCTCGTAGTATTTGAAAAATCCGCCGCCCTGATATTCTTTGACTTCTTTTGAGATACCTGATTTATCATAAGCTAAGACCTTTTTCATTCTCGGTAAAACCACGCTGTAAAAATGCTCTCCCATTTCTACACCAATCCATTTTCTGCCAAGTTTGTGGGCTACTGCGGTTGTTGTGCCAGAACCAAGGAAGAAGTCGAGGATTAAATCATTTTTGTCTGTCGTTGTTTCAATAATCCTTTTTAGCAATCCTTCGGATTTCTGTGTACGAAAATCCTGAAATTCTTTTGAGCCACTAATTAGTGGTTTTGTTTCATCATGATCCCAAACATCTCTTATAAACACATCAGCATAATATCGTCCTTGTTCATCTACTGCTGGATTAAAGAATGGTTTTTCGTAATAAACTCTTTCTTTTATTGGTTTAAAAAATAATTTATCTGTATTCTTTGCATAAAAAAAGATAGTATCATGTTTTCGTGGGAACCCTTGCTGTAAAATCCCTTGTATTCTGTAAGCATAGATTATCTCATTTATTAGATTATCTTCTCCAAAAATTTCATCTAAAAGTTGTCTGCCTAAAAAGTTGGCTCTATAATCAAGATGAAGAAAGAAACTCCCCTTTTGGTTAATGAAATATTTTCCTAAAGACGATCTGTTTTCTATTAAACTTAACCAATTTGAATCCTGAAACTTATCAATATAATCAAAATCATCTCCAGTATTAAACGGTGGGTCAATATAAATTGTCTGTACCTTTTCTTTAAATTTCGGCAAGATCGTATTTAATGCCTGATAGTTTTCGCTTTTTATCAGCCAGCCGTCTAAAGATTTATCTAAATCGTCAAACTGGCTCAAAATTTCAAGTTCCAAGTCCTTAAAATATTTTGTATCAATCGGCGCCTTGGGATTATCTTTGTCTATGCCTAATTCTTCCCACTCTTTAACCTGTTCTTTGTAGTTTTTATGCTTTTTAATTTTCTCAACCAGTTTTTTATCAGTAATTCTATCCAGCGTAATCACATAATTTGAGTTTTTAACAAACTTTGGCTTGTTCCAGATTTTTACCAACTCGTCTTCAAACTGCGAGATAAAATCAATTATTTTGAAGGCAATGTCTTTGAGAATTTGCAGTTGATTAACCCTGTCAGCACTCCATTCTTTGGCTCCTTCCCAGAAATACTGATAACTCCAAAGTTTAAACTGTTCCTGCAAAAATGCTTTAGCGTTTTTGTTGATAAAGAAATCAACCTCGCTTTGCTTTTCAAAAACCCTCAATGCTCGTTCTAATTGCTCTTCACTAATTGCTATTCCTTTTCTCTTGATAGCTTTTACTATCTCATCCTGCTTTGTTTTCGCGCCTTTCTCTGAGTAGTGAACATCAAAAACAATCGTGTTGTCCTCACGGACTTTGTTTAATTCAAAAATCAACGAGCGTTTCTCGTTGGCTTTCTTATGCTCAAGTTCTGAAACATCAAAATAAAATTTAAAACCATCTGATTCTATCTCTAAACTTCTGAATATCCGGTCAGTTTTGACATAGTAGAGCATCTGTGTTTTCCAAAAAAGGATAACATCTTTTTCATCGGTATAAACTTTTTCATAGATATTGTTATGAAATGGCGTTGCATTGAAATAAATTGATCCGCTTTCCGTAAAATAGCGGCTAAAAAAGGAATAGAGCTTGTCAAAAAGCTCATCTCTAAAATGAGGATAGTGGTTTAAAGCTGTTTCAATATCTTTTTTAAGAATGTCTTCAATCTTATGATAATAATTTGATTTTATTTTCATTAAATTAACAAAACCGCCAGTGCCTTCAATCTTGGCACCAATAAATACATCTTGTAATGCTTTATAAAATTTTTGTTCTTTAGTCATATCATTACCTAAACATTTCTTTTATTATAAATCTTTTTTGTTTTTAAGTCCATGAAAAGCCCCCGCCCGCAAAAATAAGAAAAAAATTTTGTTTGACTTTCGTTAGATGAAAGTTGCGTAGCAATTTCATTCGCTCTTGTCCTCCTATGAAGTTAAACGAAGGCAACAACGCTGCGCATAAATTCCCTATATTTTACTGCTTGCATGACCCAGCAATTCTTGAATATCGTGCATATCTACTCTGCTTCCATATAAATGACTGGCAAAGCTATGCCACAATATATGAATAGACAAATTAGCCACTATCCCAGCGTTTTTGCAAGCATTTTGAAAAAATTTTAAAACAGTCCAGTATTTACCTTCCTGATGTCACTGCCTTCCAGCAATTGTTTTTACCTGAGCCACAAAATCTGGATTATATGGAAAAAATTTTTTGTTGTGGATTCATTTTCTTTAATAACGTGTATCATGATACACAATGATTTTCATTCAATTTTTATGTAGCAAGAACGCTCAAGTGCAACAATCCATTTTTAATTATTAAGACATCTTAAAAATATTTCAGTATTTTTTTTAATCGTAATTCACCTTTGCAGTGTACCAGATAAGTGTTTCTGTATAAACTTATACGGGGTTTTCCATCATTGTGATTATCTAAAAAGATGTATGTATCATTCCACTACTATCGTCTATGTATTCATCTTTTATCTGCATACAATTTATTTTCAAAAGAAAGAAGATACAGTATTAATACAAAACTTACTGCAAATACCGTAATACTGGTTAACGCATAATCGTTATGCAATATGAAAGCACCAATGCCAAATAACAGTGAGTATGTTGCAATAATACCCAGAAGTGTCTGTGCTATACGCACCACTAAAAGCTTATTGTTTGCAGGGTGCTGCATGGCCTTTCGTAACGGCGTAAAACCAAATTCTGGTGTAACGGTTTTGTAAAATGATAGCAGTTTGTCATTATCAACAGGCTTTGTTAACAATGTTACTACCAACCAGCATACTGTTGTGAAGGGAACAATGATTAAAAGATTGTAGGGAAAAGCAATACCCAGCAGTACCCGTGATACGATGACTGCAGGTATGGGAGCAATCATAGCTGTAATCTCCGACCATGCATTGATGCGCCACCAGTACCATCGCAACATGAGTACTGGCCCAATGCCTGCACCGCACTCAATGATGAATGCCCATGCTGAAGATATGGAATCAATAACAAATATAAGTGCACTTGAGATAATCACCAGAGCTATGGTACACACTTGAGCAATAACCACATAATGCCGTTCACTTTTTTGTGGCGCAATAAAACGTCGGTACAGGTCATTAACCAGATATGAACTGCCCCAGTTTAAGTGTGTGGAGATAGTTGACATGTAGGCTGCCAGGAATGCTGCAACCAGTAATCCCTTTAACCCGTGAGGCAAAAAATCACGGATGGCAAATATATACGTTGCTTTTGACTGGTCGGCAGGCACCGCAGGGTACAGTACAATGGTTGCAAGGGCAACGATAATCCACGGCCAGGGACGCACTGTAAAATGAGCTATCGTAAACCACAGTGTTGCTTTGAGTGAATGCTGTTCGTCTTTTGAGGACATCATGCGCTGTGCAACATAGCCGCCGCCGCCAGGTTCTGCTCCTGGATACCAGGATGCCCACCACTGAACGCATACATACAGTAAAAATGCGGCCAGTGGAATCGAAGCGCTATCGCCAAACGGAATAAATGAAAGCGTATGTGGCGATAGTTGCTGTTTCAGGCCTTCAATGCCGTTAACGGGTGGGTGGGAAATGACAACATACGCAAGCACAATACATCCGCCCATGGCAATGATGAATTGCACAACATCGGTGACTGCTACTGCCCACAAACCGCCAACTGCCGCATACAGTCCTACAAAAATCATGGTTGCAATGACAATAAAAAACACATACGTTTGATGGATGCCAAACATGTATGCCAGTATCTGCGCCAGTGCTACATTGACCCATCCCATAATGATGCAGTTGGCAAATAGCCCCAGATACAATGCTTTAAAGCCACGTAAAAATGACGCCTCTTTGCCACTGTAGCGCAGTTCAATAAACTCGATATCGGTGGTTACGCCAGCCCGCCGCCATAGTTTTGCAAAAAAGAATACCGTGACAATATTTGCAGCAACCATATTCCACCACAGCCAGTTACCGGCTATACCTCCACTGCGTACAAGCTCAGTTACAGCCAGAGGGGTGTCAGCTGCAAAGGTTGTTGCTACCATGGCAGTGCCCGCTATCCACCAGGGAAGATTTCGACCAGAAAGGAAAAACTGCTGTGTGCTGGTGCGTGCACGCTTTGCATACATGATGGCAATAAGCATGCTGAATAGCAGATACGCAGCAACGATAATGAAATCAATTGTTGACATTAGAGATGCAGGAAATCCTTGTAATAAAAATCAATATCAAATCCACCAAAGCGCGACTGAAATGACAGGTTTATGTTTTCATACAGTGTTTTCAAGGGTATTTGTTCTTCATTATATTCAGGCGGCGATGGTTTGAGGTTGTGCTTTATAAACTGCAGTTGATTGATAAAGGTTCCCATAATGAGATTTGCTATTTCACCCGCAACGTCGGGATAATATTTCTTTACATTGGTCCTGGTATTTCCAAAGAAGTTTTTTGTAAGTTGTTGTAGTGTGGATTCCGGGAAGTTTATAATGAGTTCCCCTTTCATGGTACCATCAAGTTCAATGGTTACCTTTGGGTCACTGAGTTGTGACTGGCTTTCAAATACTTCTTTAATATCCGGATCATGCAGAAAATTTTTAAAAATATGGTCAACCGAACGGGCTAATATTCGGGTATAGCGTTCATAATTGTTCATGCAAATACTTCTCCCCGCAAAGATAACGTTATAATGTAATTATAACAAACTTTTTAAAGTATTGAAGACATAACTTCCAAACAACGTTTGCTAAACAAATTTTGTAAGTGCTGTGTTCAATAATGATTTCATTCAAACACGATTTTGCAACCTTTTGTGATACAATAAACCACTATCGTGCAAAAAAAATTTTATTAACACAGCCTTTTTCACAACTCAAAGTAAAAAAAATAACTTACGATTATATAAATAATCTAAAGTTCGGGCATCAATAGCGCTATAAAATAAAATTTAAAATATGGTTATTTGTCAAGAAATGTTTATAGTAATGTTGTTTTTTGTACTATTTCAGGGAGTGGTCCACATTATAATGTGATATAAAATGTGCAAATTCAAGAATAAAGTGCAACTCAAAATAGAAAACATGTAGCCTCATATAAAACACATCCCTTAGA